>CAYSAZ010000005.1:16344-50157 GCA_964429065.1 uncultured Rhodobacterales bacterium | reverse complement strand
CTTTAAAGGGCGAAGGGCCGTTTATTCTTTAATGGCGGGCCTATCATAAGGTTATTGGCTTTAACCACTTTGTGATTTTTCAATCGGCTCCATGGAGGGCACAACCGGGATACTGGATTGGTTTTGGATATTTTCAGATGTTTAATGCAAACACGGTTGTTGATAGCTCGATCGCAAGGTATATTATAGCGGTGCAGGCTGAAATCGGCATTTCCAGATTGGATATATTGCACAAAGCATCGAGATTACACTACTTGAAGCTGAGGAAAATGTTAATGGCGAGACTCCCCGAAATATGTGCGCTTTGGATCGGTGGGCAGCTAAGCTATATGGAACAGCTTTGCCTGCAATCTTTTCTTGATCACGATCACAAGGTCACGCTTTATACCTATGAAGGCGTCAAGCGGGTGCCTGATGGGATAACACTGGCTGATGCTGCTGATATTTCGCCCTTTCGTGAGGAATTGCGCCACTTTCGCACTGGTAGTCCTGCTTTAATGTCTGATGTATTTCGCTATGATCTGTTGAAAAAACGCCCCGGCGTGATCTGGGCTGATACAGATGCATATTGTCTGAAACCTTTCCAGACGGATACGGGGTTTTTCCTTGGCTGGGAATCAGCGCATCATGTCAATGGCGGGGTTCTGGGGCTGCCTGCCGACAGCGAAACTCTGAATGAGTTGCTAGAATTATGTAAAGACCCTTACGGCATCCCCCCATGGCTTTCCGAACGTAACCGCGCAATATATGCCGAAGCAGCCGAGGCTGGAAACCCCGTGCATGTCTCTGAAATGCCTTGGGGGATCTGGGGACCACACGCCATAACGCATTTTTTAAAAATCACCGGCGAGATTGAACACGCTTTGCCAACCGAGGCACTATACCCAGTTAGATATGCAGATCGCCGTGTGTATTTCAAGCGCCCGATGAAAACCATGGCTTGCATCACCAAGAACACATTTTCAGTACATCTATATGGTCGCCGGGTGCGTGGAAGGTTGAAAAATCTATCAAATATGTTGCCGAACGAAGGCAGTTATATAGAGTACCTGTTAAAACTACATAAAATTGACCCACGCCTGGCCCCATTTGAGATCGAAGACAACAAATGAAGGTGGTGCTTCACGGCGGGTTTCACAAAACCGCGACTTCACATTTGCAAGGTGTATTACTTCGCAATACCAACCACTTGGCCAAACGGGGTGTGATGTATATTCATCATCGCCAAGTCCGTAAAAACCTGACTCTGCCGTGCCAGAGAAATGCTAATTTGCACGCAGGTCTATCACCAGTTCCAAGAATAACTGATGAAGTATTGCGTGAAATGACGACCTCGTTATTCGCACCCGTAGAGCACGTAAAGCCGAATACATTGATACTGTCGGATGAAAACCTCTATGGGCACTGTGCTCATGTAGCCCGAAAAGGCGCCCTTTATCATTTTCGCAAACGGTTTGTTCGCAATTTTGTACGCGAAGTCCCATATGATATAACAGATGTATTTTTGTCTATCCGCAATTATCCTGAATTCTTTTCTGCGGCATACACCGAATATCTGCGTTCTGCCAAAGGCTTAAATGCTGCTGAGCGTTTTGTAGATATCGAAGATACAATGGCGCGCGTCTTAGACAATCCACCGAGTTGGGTTAAGTTGATAAATTTTGCCTCGAAGTGGTTTCCCAAAGCTAAAATTCATATTTGGCGGTTCGAAGATTTTCGTAGCGTATCACCACATGTTATACAATTAATGTGCGGAGATTCTATCCAGTATGAAAAGCTTAGAATGCCAAAGGAAAAAGAAAAACGGCCATCTCCATCTGCCAAGGCTATGCAGGAATTCTTTCGTGTCAGACATTCAAAAGGCATTAAAGAAGCGTTGAGTGCGCGATTGGAAATAGAAACCCAATATCCCAAGAACAATTCTTCAGACAGCTTTCAGCCTTGGAGCCAAGAGGATCATGCGGTATTGTCAAACCTCTACGATCAACACTGGGAAGATATTTGCCAAATTCCTTCGATTAATCTAATCCAACCAACATATGAGGCCTGATTTGAACATTCGAACAATTGTAACTACCATGAAAAACGAAGGGCCATTCCTTTTAGAGTGGATTGCCTACAATCGTTGGATAGGATTTACGGATTTCCTAGTTTATACGAACGACTGCGATGATGGCACCGATCTATTGATGGATCGTCTGAACGAAATGGCGATAGTAACACATGTGCGCAATGAGAATTTTGCGCGCAAAGGTCCGCAAAGAATTGCTCTTCGCCAAGCCAATAGCCACCCGGTTGTCCAAAAATCTGATTGGTTGATGGCTTTGGATGTGGATGAATTTATCAACATACATGTCGGTGATGGAAAACTGGACGACTTGTTTGCGGCCTGTCCTGACGCGAATGTAATATCTCTGGTTTGGCGGTTATTTGGAAATAAAAATATCGCCAATTATGAAGATAGCTTTGTCACTGAAATATTTACAAAATGCGCTAAGCGCTTTCAAAAACGACCGGTACAGGCTGTAGGCCTTAAAACGCTTTATCGTAATGATAACCTGTTTGGGGCTTTGGGCATTCACCGCCCTAAACAACCTGTCGAAGAGCGTCGCGAAGCTATAAAATGGGTGAATGGCTCGGGCCTTCCGATAGACCAAGAATATATAGATGGGGGGTGGCGTGCCGGGCGGGAATTCGGTTTCGGGGATGAATTAGCCCGCATCAATCATTATTCAGTGCGTACCGCTGAATCTTTCTTGGTAAAGCGGGATCGTGGCCGTACAAATCATGTGGGCGATGATCAAGGCTTGCAATACTGGGAAAGAATGAACCAAAATCGGACCAACAATAAGTCTATTCAGACCAAAATTCCGGCATTTAGGCTGGAATATGATCGCTTGTTAGCTGATCCTGTCATCGCCGAGTTGCACGCCAAAGCTTGCGCGTGGCACCGTGGCAAAATTGCTGAACTTAAAGCCAGGCCAGATTATGCGGCGTTCTTTGCTCAGATAACAACGGATAAGTTGGCCGAATAACCTTTGAGGTCCTATATTTTAGTGCGCAAAATATAGAAACACCACTTAGGTGGCGGGATTATCCAACTGCTGTTTGGTTCTCTTTCGTTTTTCCGTACGGAACAATTGCAATGTGATTTCGGCAGTTTTTTCGCGCCCCGACTCCGCGAAATATTCGGCTAATGTCCCTGCATACCAGCGCAATTCACGGCGTTTTCGGTACATGGCGTAAAAATTCTCCTGGGTTAGTTCGCCGAATGTTGCCGCGGTCATAACAGTCTTCAAGGCATCAATTTTTCTCAGAAAAACTGCGGATTTGTGGCTGGAATACCAACATTTAAATGTTGTTACATTTGCCATATCCAATCGTGCCGCCTGTTGTACATCAGGCGCGAAATATGGATCATAAAATAGATTTACGCGTGCAGCGGCCTTGGCGCCCTCAATGGCATCGCTATAGGGTAAAGACCAATCCTGTTGTCGCCCACGCCAAAATCGCTCCTCCCAGGGGACAATTTTTGTATCAAGCGTGGTTTGCGGGTTTAGCGCGATTACATGCGAACCCGGTGCCAGCCCGGCAAATGTTAATGCCGCAAATGCCCCCATTGAGGTGCCCGACAGAACGACCCGTTCATACCCCTTAAAAAATCCGTCTGCGGCCAGGTTTTCCAATTGTTCAATCAACCATGTATCACGAAACCAGCTTGGAGAGCTGGCCATCACGCCAAGGTGAGAAATATCGTGGGTTTTACAAAATTTGTAGGCCCAAGGCTGGCGCTCTGTGCTGCTATTTGACACGTTTGACAGATTGTCAAAAGACACCATCAATACCGGTCTTTCGCGTTGGATAAAAACAAGCGAATGCTTTTCGGATTTTCGCAAAAATCCGCTATGGGTGCCACCGGGCATAATTTCCCGAAACCAGTTAGGGATTTGATCGTTATTTTCATCTGTCATATGCTCAACTACCATTTTATCTCGCAAAGAAAAATGTTAATATGACAAAATTACAAATTTTTGACGCAAACCTCCACGTTCACATCACTCAAGCCAAGCGGCACTTGAGGTGGTTCTCTGGACTAGCCCCCAAATTCCGTTGCACGCGGCGCTATGTACTTGGCAGGAGCGTCCGTGAAAACCCGCAGATAACATCACCGTTGTTGCCACGCTTGTAAAATCTTGCGCCCTGTCATCAGATCCAGATGTGCGCCGCCGCCATTTTTGAACAGGGTTATGTCTGTATCTGCCATCCGGCCTTTGGCGCCTGCTGCCAGATCATAAATATCCGCCAGAACGTCGGTTTGTTTGATCGCACCGCTGGCAATCGGGATCAGCAGTTCCCCGATATGGTCAATCGTTGTCGCGCGACAATCCACAAAAACTCTGGCTTTTTGCAGCGCTAAATCATCAGCCTCGCGCATATTTGATGTGAATGCGCCAATAAGATCAAGGTGTTGACCCGCGTGCAGCCATTCCCCCTTTATCAGGGGTTCTTGTGTAAGGGTGGCACAGCTAATGATGTCGGCCCCGCGCACGGCGGTTTCCAGATCCTCGGCAACTTCAACCCCAAGGTTTTCAGCCCTAGCGCGCGTCCGGTTCCAGATCGTGATTTCAAGATTGGGAAAAACCGCACTGTAAGCGGCGATTAGCGAGGTTGCGACAACCCCGGCCCCGACAATCAACAGACGTTTGGAATCCGGGCGTGCCAGCAGCCGCGCGCCCAGCACAGAATCAGCCGCCGTTTTCCATTTTGTTACCAAAGCGGAATCGATTATGGCCTCTAACGCGCCGGTTTTATCTTCAAATAACAGCAGCGCGCCCTGCACGCTTGGCAAACCCTGCGCGGTATTTTCAGGGCATACCGTCACGGATTTAACGGCTATGCCAAACCCGTCAATCCAGGCAGTGCGTGACAATAATGTATCTGCACCGCGCGTCATAAACTGGTCGAAAATCTGCGGTACTGCCAGTTGATGCCCGGCCCATAGCGCATCTGCCAGATCATTCCAGTCCAGCAAATGCGTCACATCCTCAGTGCGGATATAAGGTGGGATCAAAGCACTGCGGCGATGGCTTTGGCCAGATCGTCCAGCCCGTCAGCAGGCAGCCCTGCAACGTTAAAACGACTGTCCCCAACCATATAAATCCCGTAATCTGCCCGCAGTTTCTCCACCTGATCGGGCGTCAACCCAAGACGAGAGAACATGCCGCGGTGCTCTGCTACGAAATCAAAACGATCTGAATTGGTTTCACGGCGCAACGCTTTTGCCAGCCCTGTTCGCAAGAACAACATCGAGGCGCGCATTTCCTCAAGTTCCGCCAACCAGTCGGCCTTTAGCGCCGGGTCCGCCATGATCATCGCAACAACAGTTGCGCCGTGATCAGGTGGAAAGCTGAAATTCATCCGGTTAAGAGCCGCAAACACGCCTTTGGTCAAGGCCACGTCGCCCTGACAAAGCGCCAGCGCCACGCCAACACGATCCCGGTAAAGCCCGAAATTTTTGGAACATGACGCGGCAATCAGCATTTCGGGCACTTTTGCTGCCATTAAGCGTACACCTGCGGCATCCTCGTCCAACCCGTCACCAAAGCCCTGATAGGCGATATCAATCATCGGCATGACTTTTTTAGCCAGCACCAGATCGGCAACCTTATCCCATTGCGCCAGCGTGATATTCGCCCCTGTAGGATTGTGACAACATCCGTGCAGCAACACAACATCACCCTCAGCAACACGTCCAAGATCAACCATCATACCGTCAAAATCCACACCGCAGGTGGCCTCGTCAAAATAACGATATTTTGCGATTTTTATGCCCAGATAGTTTAGAATTGCCGCGTGATTTGGCCAGCTTGGATCAGAAATCCAGACGGTTGCATCGGGGCTTGCCATCTGGATCAGCTCAAATATTTGGCGGATTGCGCCGGTCCCACCTGGCGTTTGTGCGCCGGTCACACGTGTCATATCAACGCTGTCGCTTAACACTAAATCCTGCATTGCGGCGATGTAATCGAGGTTTCCCAACAGGCCGACGTATTTCTTGGTGCTTTGGGTTTCCAACAGCACGGCCTCGGCCTTTTTGACGGCGCGCATCACAGGGGTGTTGCCGCTGGCGTCCTTATAAACCCCGACCCCAAGATCAACCTTGGTGGCGCGCGGATCGGCAGCATACATGCCGATAAGTTTGATGATTTTGTCTTCCGGCTGCGGTTTCAGCTTTTCAAACATTCTAAACGTCCTCTGATTGGGTTCGATCGCGACTTAGTACACGTTTGTGTTCTTCGCGCCGAACAGGGGTAAATCCTGCTTTTTGGTATAAAGGCAACGCACGGGGATGATCCAGTGAGTTGGTGTTCAACGTCATCTTTTGCACATCCGGCATCTCCCATCCCATCAGAATTGCCGTGTTTAAAAGGTATTTCCCAAGCCCGAGACCCAGCGCCTCGGGCACCAGTCCAAAATACGCCAGATCACATTCCTGCGCGCGGCGCGCATCCAGAATAAAGAATCCTGCCGGCCAGCCTGTGCGCATCAATGTGAACATCGTAACGTCCGGGTTGTGTAAAAATGCCGTAACCTCGGCCACAGGTTTTTGATGCTGATCGTTCCACTCATGTGAAGCGCCAACCGTATCATACATGTTCAAAAAATGCCGCGCAGGCGGGGTGTCAGCGGCCAGCAGCACGGTCGGGCCACCCGTGGGCATGGGGGGATAAGGGTAGCTTGGACGCGCCGTCATTTCCAGAAAAGTGACGGTATAGGAAATTTCTTCGCCTGCTTTTAACCCTGTCATCCCACCTCGGCTTTCAGGTCATTATACATGCCCCATTCAGACCAACTGCCATCATAAACCGCGTTTTGCTTATGCCCCAACCGCTCCATTGCGAGCGACAATATTGCCGCCGTTACACCGGACCCGCAGGTTGTGATTGTCGGCGCCGTCAGATCAACCTTGGCCATATCAAAAATTGCTTGCAGTTTTTTTGGGTTTTTCATCGTGCCATCGCCATTCAGCACATCTTGATAATATACGTTCAAAGACCCCGGTATGCGCCCTGAACGCAGTTCACCCCGCGCCTCAGGAACCTTACCCTTGAAGCGTTCCGGCGCGCGGGCATCGATGATTTGTGCATCACGTAATTTCGCACTTGCGGCCACTTGTGTTACATCCTTGATCAGCGCGGCATTACGCCGCGCCGTGAAATGCCGGTCGCGCAACAATGGTGCCACATCATCAACTGCTCGCCCCTCAGCCAGCCATTTTTTCATACCGCCATCCAGTACCGCCACGTCGTGTTTGCCAAACAGCCGGAACATCCACCACACGCGGGGCGATGAGAAAATGCCGTATGTGTCATAGACAATCACCCGATGCCCATCACCGATACCCATGGCGCGCATCCGGCTGATAAATTTCTCAACGGGGGGCACCATATGAGGCAATTGGGAACGGCTGTCGGCAATATCATCAATATCAAAATACCGTGCGCCGGGGATGTGCGCGGCCCCATATTCTACCCTCGCGTCCCGGATATCGTCGGGCATAAAATATGTGGCATCAAGGATACGCACATCGGGTGCATTTAAGTGATCGGCCAGCCATTGGGTCGAAACGAGCGTTTGTGGATCATTTTGCATGCGGCCTCCGTTTTCTTTGGGATACGCTTCCTATGGCGTGCATTCAAGTGTAGCTTGCGCTAAAAGGACAAATCATGCAGATAAATTCCCGGGGTATCCTATCAGATTTCATCTTTCACGACTTTGCCGCCAAAATCTATGATCTGGGCGATTGCGTTGCCGTTCATACCCCCTCAAACCCCAGCTATTTCCATGGCAACTACCTGATTTTTCCAACCGCACCGAAAAAAGGCGATTTTGGGCAATGGTTGTCACGGTTTGATCAGGTTTTCAACCAATACCCCGGTGTTTTGCATCACTGTTTCGAATGGGAAACATCAGCCCCGGCCAATCCGCAAACTATTGCCGAATTTCAAAATGCCGGGTTCACGTTTGACACGATATCCGTTTTGGCGGCCACATCTGTGCATACGGAAAAACCCACGCCCTCGGGTGTGAATTTTCGCCCGATCAAAACGGATTTTGAGTGGGCGAGTGTAGTAGATGCCCAAACATCCGAAGGCTTTCCAAGCATTCCCATGCCCGCATATCGTGCCTATAAAGAAGCAACTTTTGCCAATTATCGCGCCATGTCAGAGGCAGGTTCCGGCGCATGGTGGGGGGCGTTCAAGGGGGCAGAGCTGGTCGCAGATCTGGGCCTGTATTTCGGGCGTGGTATCGGGCGATTTCAATCAGTCGAGACCCTGCGCGCCCACCGCCGCCAAGGTATCTGCCGTGCGCTTGTACATCATGTTTCAAATGCGGCATTTGCTGCGCATTCGGGCATAACCCTGATGCTACACGCAGATGCGGATGAGGTCGCACGCACGATTTATGAAAGCGTTGGATATGCAGAAACTGAAAAACTGCAAAGCCTGTTTCGCCCACCTGTCATGAGATGATTCTTAGGAAAAACCTTACGTATTTTGTGCTGCGGCTTTATGTGCGTTATAATACTACTAAACCGGTTTAGTAGTTTAGTTGCAGGATTTTTAAACCTAGTCATCCTACTGTAATATAACAGTTTTTCATACCACTAAACTGGTTTAGTAGTTTTGCAATACTGATGTCTTATATATAAAGAACGCAACGTTTTACTGGACGCGCCTTCGTCTTGGCGTTAAAAATGATCAACTGTTCAGTTATCCAGGAGAACCCCATGTCTGACCCAATCGTGATTGTTGGCGCCGCCCGCACCCCAATGGGAGGATTTCAGGGGGATTTTGCGCAATCCAGCGCAGCGCAACTTGGCGGAGCTGCCATCAAAGCCGCGCTGGAACGTGCAAATATTGCCCCAAATCAGGTAGATGAGCTGCTGATGGGCTGTGTTTTGGCGGCAGGGCAAGGGCAGGCACCGGCGCGACAGGCCGGGTTTGCGAGCGGCTTGCCCCAAGATGTACCAGCGACAACGTTGAACAAAATCTGCGGCTCTGGCATGAAGACGGTTATGGTGGCGCATGATCAACTGCTGGCAGGCAATGGCAAGATTGTGGTGGCGGGGGGCATGGAAAGCATGACCAACGCGCCCTATCTGCTGCCAAAAATGCGCAGCGGCGCGCGGATTGGGCACGGCGCTGTGATCGACCACATGTTTCTGGACGGGCTTGAAGACGCCTATGACAAGGGCCGCCTGATGGGCAGTTTTGCCGAGGATTGCGCCGAAAAATATCAATTTACGCGGGAAAATCAGGATGATTATGCGTTGAAATCCCTGTCTAACGCTGTCGCGGCGATTAAAAGCGGTGCTTTTGCTGATGAGATTACGCCCGTTACGCTTACAACCCGACGCGGCGAAATCGTGGTGGAAATTGACGAGCAACCCGGCAAGGCGCGGCCTGAAAAAATCCCCACTCTGCGGCCTGCCTTCAAGAAAGACGGTACGGTGACGGCGGCCAACGCTTCCTCAATCTCTGACGGGGCGGCGGCGCTGGTGCTGATGCGCGAAAGTGACGCGACGGCATGCGGGCTGACCGTTCGTGCCCGTATTTTGGGGCATGACAGTCATGCGCACGAACCCGGCTGGTTCACCACGGCGCCGATCCCTGCCACCCAAAAAATGCTGGAACGCATTGGTTGGCAGATCGAAGATGTGGACCTCTGGGAGGTCAATGAAGCCTTTGCCGTGGTGCCGATGGCCTTCATGGCTGAAATGGGAATTTCCCGCGATATAATGAATGTAAACGGTGGTGCAACAGCACTTGGGCATCCGATTGGCGCATCAGGCGCACGAATTATCGTCACCTTGCTGCATGCACTGGAACGGGCCGGTAAAACCAAAGGTGTGGCCGCAATTTGCATTGGTGGCGGTGAGGGTACGGCGATAGCCATCGAGATCCCGGCATGAGGTTAGACAAAACCCGCGCCGCCATTGTGACCGGTGGTGCCTCGGGGCTGGGCGAAGCGACGGCGCGCCTGTTGGCAAAAAATGCCGTGCGAGTTACGATTTTTGATATGAACACCGAACGCGGGACTAAAATTGCCGATGAGATCGACGGGCATTTTTGCAAGGTGGATGTAGCGGATGTGGAATCGGTTTCCGTGGGCTTGGCGCAGGCCCGAGCAGTGCACGGGGCAGAACGCATTTGCGTTAACTGTGCGGGTATTGCCCCGGGCGAAAAAACCGTGGATCGAGATGGAAATTACCATGATCCCACCCATTTCGCCCGCGCCATCAATATCAACCTGATCGGGACGTTTAATGTCGCCAGCCAGTGCGCCGCCGGTATGGTAAAAACTGATCCAGCAGGGGCGGATGGCGAACGTGGTATAATCATCAATACCGCCTCTATTGCTGCATTCGAAGGGCAAGTCGGACAGGCGGCCTATGCTGCCTCAAAGGCCGGAGTCGTTGGCCTGACATTGCCCATGGCGCGGGATTTGGCACGCAATGGCGTGCGGGTAATGGCAATTGCGCCCGGGCTTTTTATGACCCCGATGCTAGCGGGGTTGCCCACACAGGTACAGGAAAGCCTTGGGGCACAAGTGCCGTTTCCTGCACGGCTCGGCACTCCGGCGGAATATGCAGCACTGGTGCAACATATAGTTGAAAATCCGATGCTAAACGGCGATGTCATCCGCCTTGATGGTGCGATCAGGATGGGGCCACGCTAGGCGGCAAAACCATCAGGGGGATTTTTTTGTATATGTTTCATCCAGCGCATAGCCCGCGGCCCGAACGGTGCGGATCGGGTCGATATCGCCCTTGCGGTTAAGCGCCTTTCGCAGACGCCCGATATGGACATCAACGGTGCGCGCTTCGACGTAAATATCCTGCCCCCAGACACGATCCAGCAGCTGTTCACGGCTAAATACGCGCCCCGGGCGGGTGATCAATACATCGAGCAGACGAAATTCCGTTGGTCCCAGCGCCACTGTGCGATCTGCACGTTTTACCCGCATGGTTTCACGATCAAGTGTGATGTCGCCGAACGTAACAGTATTTGCAGCAATGCCCGGATTGGTGCGGCGTAAAACGGCGCGGATACGCGCGACAAGTTCGCTCATGGAAAACGGTTTGGTGATGTAATCATCCGCCCCTTTGTCAAACCCGCGCAGGCGGTCATCCTCTTCCCCGCGCGCCGTTAACATGATGATCGGGATAGCATAGGTTGCCTCACGCGCCCGTAGTTGGCGACAGATTTCGATGCCCGAAGTGTTAGGCAGCATCCAGTCCAACAGGATAATATCCGGCTCAAACTCGGTCGTAGAAATCAGCGCTTCATCGCCGTCATCCACGATCAAAACCGTGAACCCTTCGGCGCTTAGGTTATACTCCAAAAGATGGCTGATCGCCTCTTCATCTTCAATGACAAGAACCTTGGCGTGCATGATAAACTCTTTAATATGGCTCAACGCCTAGCCCGATGGGTTCGCCTTTGGGCCGCTCGTCGCCCAAAGGTTCACCTTTGACAACATAGTAAATCATCTCTGCGATATGGGTTGTGTGATCCCCGATGCGTTCCAGATTTTTGGCCACAAACAACAGCTGGCTACCAAGGCCGATCATCCGGTTATCTTCCATCATATAAGTCACAACCTCGCGGAAAATGGCGTTATACATCTCATCTATTTCAACATCGCGGTTCCAGATTTCCACCGCCAGATCCGCGTTGCGTTGCCCGTGTGCATCCAGAATTTCCGACAGTTGCCGCAAGGTTTCCTGGCCCATATGAACGATAGAGTTCGAGATTTTGACCGGTTTTGACTCCGACAGATAAATTGCACGCCGCGAGATATTTTTTGCCAAATCTCCGATGCGTTCCAGCGTCGAGGCAATTTTGATCGCGGATAAAAGCACGCGCAAATCCTGGGCCATGGGTTGGCGTAGCGCGATGATCTGGGTGGCAAGCTCTTCAAGCCCCAGCTCCATCACATCCAGCACCTTGTCTTTTTCAATTACGGCCTGCGCCAGCTCCGCATCACGGTTTTTGAGGGCGATTAGTGCATCGCGCAGCAGTTCTTCGACCACGCCGCCCATCTCGGAAATTTTTGCCTGGACGCTGATCAGATCATCGTCAAATGCAGATACAATATGTCTACCTTCGGTCATAATTCTCTCCTATCCAAAACGGCCAGTGATGTAATCTTGGGTGCGCTGATCCTCGGGGTTAGTGAAAATATTTGAGGTCTCGCCATATTCGACCATATCCCCGAGGTGGAAAAATGCCGTGCGTTGAGATACCCGGGCTGCCTGTTGCATCGAGTGGGTCACGATCACTACCGAATAATTTTTGCGTAAATCATCGATCAGCTCTTCGATCTGGGCCGAGGCAATCGGATCCAGCGCCGAGGCTGGTTCATCCATCAACAACACCTCGGGTGCCGTGGCAATAGCGCGTGCAATGCACAGCCGTTGTTGCTGCCCCCCTGACAGGCTGGTGCCTGGCTGGTCCAGACGATCCTTGACCTCTTTCCACAAAGCAGCGCGCTTAAGCGATTTACGCACCACCTCTTCAAGGTCAGATTTATTGGCCACCAGCCCGTGAATGCGTGGTCCATATGCGACATTGTCGAAAATGGATTTGGGGAACGGATTGGGTTTTTGAAACACCATCCCGACCTTGGCGCGCAACTGTACCGGATCAATTTTGCTGTTATAAATATCCTCGCCGTCCATGATGATATCGCCACTGACCCGACAGATATCAATCGTGTCGTTCATCCGGTTCAAACACCGCAAAAACGTTGATTTTCCACACCCCGAGGGGCCGATGAACGCCGTAACAGTGTTATCCATAATATCAACGCTCACATCTTTGATCGCGTGGTTATCACCATAAAAAACATCCACATTTTTAGTGGAGATTTTTACGCCAGTGCTCATTTTTTCCATGGTTTCCATCTTTATATACTGCCCTTTTACCAGCGCCGCTCAAAGCGTTTTCTGAGGAATACGGCCAAGCCGTTCATGACGATAAGGAACACCAACAGCACCAAAATCGCGGCTGATGTGCGTGCCTCGAATGCCCGTTCCGGGAAATCCGACCACCGATAGATTTGCACCGGCAATACGGTGGCGCTATCCATGATCCCTTTGGGCACATCGACGATAAAAGCCACCATACCGATCATAATCAAAGGCGCCGTTTCGCCCAGTGCGCGTGCCATGCCGATGATGGTTCCGGTCAGAATTCCGGGCATGGATAGGGGCAAAACGTGGTGAAATGCCGTTTGCAGTTTTGACGCGCCGATCCCTAACGCTGCATCACGAATGGACGGAGGCACCGCCGCCATAGAGGCGCGCGCCGCGATAATAATTGTCGGCAATGTCATCACGGCCAGCACAATACCACCGGCCAGCGGGGCGGAGCGTGGCACCCCAAAGAACCCCAAGAATATCGACAGGCCAAGCAGACCAAAAACAATAGAGGGCACGGCTGCGAGATTGTTGATATTGACCTCGACAAAGGTGTTCCAGATGTTTTTCTTGGCAAATTCTTCCAGATATATGGCGGCCATAACCCCGATGGGAAAGGCCAGCAAGATCGTCACCAACATGGTCCAGAACGACCCTGCAGCTGCCCCCCAGATACCGGCCAGCTCCGGCTCGCGGCTATCCCCGGCGCTAAAAAACCTTGTGTTGAATTTGGTCTCTATCAGGCCATCTGATTGCAAGTTTTCGATCAAGATCACCTGCAAATCCGAGACTTTTCGCAAGGCTTCAGGGGTTTCATGCACAAATAATTGCCAATCGGGCAGCTTTGCAGGATCAAGGGTACCAATGACTTTGCCCACACCGCCCTGCGCAGAAATTTCGGTGAATTTTATCCATGCCCTACCAATGCGCAACAGCACCGATGGGGCGGATTTATCCAGAATTTCGGTGCCATTTTGCGTAGCGCGCAATTCCAGATCTTGGGCAATCGCGATTAAGCGGTCCCGTTCAGACCCGCGCTTGCTGGCCTCTGCCAGATGTGCGGCTTTGATCTCATTATCTTCGCTCGCGGCGGCACGTTGTTCAAAGACAATGCGCCCATTTTCCTGCAAAGCTGCCTGATTGCGCGTAAATGCCGCTTTATCCAGCAGATCAGCCTTTACCCGCGTTAACACAAAGGTAAAATCCGCAGCGCTAGAGGTGATATTAACCGATTTTCCAGCCGGCGTGATCGTCAATGCCCCCTGATGTGGGTGCAGCGCCAGTTTCCCATACGAATTTTTCAGATAGAGATCAGCAATATCAGAGGCCAGAAACCGAAAATCAATCGTCTGCCCGATCAGGGATGGCTTGGCCAAAACCATTTGGCGCAGCTCAAACGCGGCACCGGCACTTATGACATCATACATTTGCCGCTTGTCTTTGCGGGCGCGAACAAAAGGAAATGTCGTCTTTAACATATTTTTGGCAATACCGCCGAAATTCGCCCGACCAATGATTGCCGGATCGCCGGTTTTTCCCGGATCAATATCGGCAATTTCCAAAGTAATTGGCAAGGTGATATAGGTTTCACTAAACGCCCCCGAGGCCTTGGAAACAACCGACCACATCAGCACAAAAAGCGCCGCCCCCGCCAACATAATCGCAGCAATTCCATAGGCTTGCAGACGCATTTGCGCCGATTTTCGTTTCTTCAAGCGTTGCGCCGATTCTACCGAGCCGTGCATTTTTGAAAGCTCTGTCATGCTAACCATCAGTCATACATCTCCCGGTATTTGCGCACGACGCGCAGCGCGAATACATTCAATGCCAACGTTATACAAAACAACGTAAAGCCAAGCGTAAAGGCCGGGCCAGCGGCGGTAGCGGCCTCGGTATCGCCGGTGATCAGCATGACGATTTGCACGGTAACGGTGGTTACGGCGGCCAGCGGATTGGCTGTTAGATTAGCGCCAACGCCTGCGGCCATGACCACAATCATAGTTTCCCCAACCGCGCGCGACACCCCCAGCAACACGGCGGAAACAATGCCTGGCAGTGCTGCTGGTAACACCACTTGGCGGATGGTTTCAGCCTGTGTTGCCCCCAGTCCGTAGGACCCATCGCGCAAGCTTTGCGGCACCGCATTGATCACGTCGTCCGACAGCGAGGAAATGAACGGGATAATCATAATCCCCATAACAACCCCGGCAGCCAGCGCGCTTTCAGACGCAACATTCAAGCCCAGCGCCTCGCCGGTTGTGCGAATAAACGGGGCCACGGTTATGGCTGCGAAAAACCCGTAGACTACGGTCGGGATGCCCGCCAGAATTTCCAACATTGGCTTGCCCCATGCCCGCACCTTTGAACCGGCAAATTCCGACAGGTAAATCGCGGCAAACAGGCCAATCGGGACGGCAACCAGCATTGAAATTGCCGTAATCATCAATGTGCCGACAAACAGGGGTAACGCCCCGACTTTATCCATGTCAAATTCACCAGAGCTGACCCCGGATAGCGGGCTCCAACGGGTGCCAAACAAGAATTTGTCGACCCGCCAACCGATGGAGCTGAAAAACGACAGGGTCTCAAAGATCAGAGATAAAACGATGCCAATAGTTGTCAAAACCGCAATGGCCGCACAGACCCACAATATCCCGCGCACCATGCGTTCAGAACGGTTGCGCGCCCGCCAGTCTGGGGTGATTTGGCCAAGTGTCACAATACCTGCCGCCGCCGCCGCCCCTAGCGACACAATAAGCGTGGCCCATTTACGCAAGCTCTCCGCGGTTTTAAACGTCTCGGCAATGGTTTCGCGCAAAATATCTGTGCCAGAGCTGACCATGCCTGCCGCAATCGCGCGAGCATCTGACAAGATCAGTTCCACCTCGATCATCGGCGCATCCGGTTTGGCTGTGCGGATGTCGTTAATTAAGGCGGCATTCAGATATATGCTCCAGCCGATGGAGAGGCTCAGCAAAATCGCAAATCCGATAATTGCAACCCACAACAGGCTGTATAACGCATGATAAGAAGGGCGTGAATGCAGGCGCGCCAAATGACCTTTACTTACCGAAAAGGCTTTGGCGCGCGCAAGAATAGAGAACCCCACCGCAAGGCCAACAATCAGCAGGGCTGTTAATGGCAACATGGGGATGCTCCGGTTTTATGGTTGACGGTGTGGATCAATCCCAGGCCTCAGCTGTCATTAGATGCAAAGAATGCACGCGTTTTGCGTTTTCTGCAAACTGTTCTTCAGGCAACGGGATTAGCCCTTTATCGGTCAGATAACCTTCCTCGCCAACAGCGGCGTCGGACACAAATTCTGCCGCATATTCCTGAATGCCCGGCACCACACCGACATGCGCTGCCTTGATGTAAAAATAGAGCGAACGCGAGATGCCGTAATCTCCCGAAGCGATATTTTCAAACGTGGGTTCAACCCCGTCCACAGTGGCCCCTTTGATCACATCAGAGTTCTGATCCAGAAACGAAAATCCAAAAACGCCCAGCGCATTCGGGTTTGCTTCTAGTTTTGAAACGATCAGATTGTCATTTTCACCGGCTTCAATAAATACACCATCTTCGCGTATGTGCGAACCTTCACCTTTGCAATATGCCTTTTCAAGGCCGGCGGATTTACAAGCTTTCTGCATCACCAGTTCTTCAAATGCATCGCGTGTACCCGATGACGGCGGTGGTCCCAGAACCTCGATTTTAATCGCTGGTAATGACGGGTCGATATCTGACCATATTTTGGGCATATCCCCCGCTGCGGCCAGCGCTTTCCAGATGTGATCCAACGTCAGGCTGAACGTCGGGCCGGAGTTTGCGTTGGCAATAACAATACCGTCAAATCCGATCACAGATTCGATAATCCCGGTTACCCCGTTGGACTGGCAAAGCGCAAATTCCTTCAGCTTCATGCGGCGCGATGCATTGGTGATATCGGGATGGCGGGTGCCGACCCCGGCGCAAAAGAGTTTTATTCCCCCGCCCGAGCCGGTTGCTTCCACAACCGGAGTCGCGAAATCTGTGGTTTTACCGAATTGTTCAGCCACGGCGGTCGAAAACGGAAAAACGGTGGATGAGCCAACGATGCGTATCTGGTCACGCGCAATAGCACTGCCCGCAGAAATGGCGGCGATTGAGGCGAGTGTAATTATATGTAGTAGTTTCACGATATGTCTCCGGTTCTGGTTTCAACAATTACATATCCTAGGGGCGTATTCCCTTATTTTTATTGCATTTACATGACAGTATAATGACATACCAACCCGTTGTTATTACTTTATTTTTGGCAACCATACGGTAAATTTACTGCCCTCGCCAAGAGTAGAATCTATCTGCAACTTGCCCGCGTGCCGGTTGAGAATATGTTTGACAATCGCCAGCCCCAGCCCCGTGCCACCCTTGCTGCGACTTTGAACGGGGTTCACACGATAAAACCGTTCCGTCAGCCGGTGCAAATGTTCAAACGAAATACCGTCGCCATGATCCTCAATCACGATGCCATTCATGCCGCTATACCCCGGATCGGCGGCGGCGGCGTAAATGTTAACCTCTTGGCCTGCACCACCATATTTCATCGCATTATCAATGAGATTGACAAAAACCTGATTGATCTGGTCCCGCTCTGCCACAATCCTTGGCCCGTCGCCGGACAAATCACACAGCAATATCGCCCCGTATTTTTCCTGCAAAGGTTGCAGGGTCGCGACGGCCTCTAGTACCAGAACATTCAGTGCGCATGTATCTTCGGGGGCCAGATGTTCATGCAACTCAATACGGCTGAGCGACATCAGATCATCGACCAAGCGCTGCATACGTGACGCCTGTTTGCGCATAATTCCCAGAAATTCGCCCTGGGCTTTGGGGTCATTTTTTGCGTGCCCTTGCAGGGTCTCGATATACCCCAGAATTGAGGCAAGCGGTGTGCGCAATTCATGGCTGGCGTTTGCAATAAAATCGCTACGCATTTGTTCAACGCGGTAATCTTTTGTGCGGTCCGTCACCTCTACGATCACTTGCATCATGTCGCCAAACTCACTGCCCGTGGGCAAGGGCGCGATGCGGGTCTCGTAATACCGTTCATTCGCTTGCCCGGCCATAAACACCACCCGGCGGTCTTGGCCGCTGTCAATAACACCATTTACCGCCGCCACGAATATAGGCGCACGAAACAGGCTGGCAAAATGATCGCCCTGGTTAAGATGCGGCAGTAGTTCCTGCGCAGCCCCGTTGACGAATGCTATGCGGCCATTGGATGAAATGATCAGCAGCGCCAGCGGGATTTGCTCCAGCATTTCACGACCAAACTTTGTGCGCGACGGCTTGGGAATTTCCGGCGCCAGCTCATCGGTTTCAACCGGGTCGCGCATGGCTTCACGGATAAGCGCAAAGACTACAATAATGGTGAAAACGCTGGCCAGAATGATCCAGGGGGTTTCCAGCAGATAGGCGAGGATGGCGGCAACACCCCCGACACAAGCACCCAATATTATGAATGGCCACAACCGATTGTACATCTAGCGCCCCGGTTAACGAATCTATACACCTCTTATCAGGTGCCGCACAAAACAAGAAGTAGGATTGCATTCATATTCATGATCTATATGTATCTGATGTAACTGTTCAAAGGAGCTGCGTGTGATCCGTTATGATTTGAAATGTGCAAAGGGGCATGAATTTGATTCATGGTTTGGCTCCAGCGCGGATTTTGACAAGCTGATGGCTGCCGGCATGATATCCTGCGCCATATGCGGCGGCGAGGATATCAGCAAGGCAATCATGGCCCCAAGGGTAAAAACCCATGAGGACCACCCCCTCAGCGCCCCGACCTCACCTGCCGAACAGGCGGTGCGCGAGTTGCGCAAAAAGATCGAGGCAGGCGCTGATAACGTCGGTAAAAACTTTGCCAGCGAGGCCCGGCGCATCCACCACGGCGACGCCCCCCAACGGGCAATCATCGGCGAGGCAAAGATGGACGAAGCCAAAGCACTGATCGACGAAGGCATAAAAATCGCCCCTCTGCCATGGCAAGACCGCAAGGTGAATTAGCGCCTGCCAGCCCATGCAAAAACTGACCATTTGGTAAACGCAACAATCTGGCGTAAGCTCTGCTTGTGCGATTCTGCGTGCAGATATGCTCGCGTTTGCGCTGTGTCGGTTCGGTAATGAGTGTGTCTGGTTTTTGTAGCCCAAATCCAACTTACCCAGAGAGGATCACCATGAACATCCGTCTTTCCCGTCGCGCATTTCTTGCCAGCACCGCAGCAACCGGTGCTATCGTTTCCCTGCATCCGTTTTCCGCCATGGCTTCGCCCAATCAGGCGCATCTGCGCATCCTGTCCACCACCGATCTGCACGTCCATGTGCACCCTTATGACTATTACGCCGACAAGCCGATTGATACGGTCGGGCTGTCGCGCACGGCCTCGATTATTGATGAGGTGCGCGCGGAATCCACCAACTCAATCCTCGTTGATAACGGTGATTTTTTGCAAGGCAACCCGATGGGCGATTACATTGCCTATGAACGCGGCATGGCCGAGGGTGATCTGCATCCGGTCATGCAGGCGATGAATGTGTTGGGTTATGACTGCGGCACGCTTGGCAATCACGAATTCAACTACGGCGTGGAATTTATGGATAAGGTCGTGCAGGGCGCAGATTTCCCCATGGTATGTGCGAACTTCGTCAATAAACTGGGCGCAAATGGCCGGGCGGATGATCTGTTCTTGAAACCTTACACAATTTTGGACCGCGAAATTACCGATGGGGCTGGTGAAAAACATGCCATCAAGATCGGGCTGATCGGGTTTTTGCCGCCGCAAATCATGAATTGGGACAAACGGCATCTTGAAGGGAAATTCAATGCGCGTGATATTTTGCAAGCCGCACGCGCCTGGGTGCCGGAAATGCAGGAAGCCGGGGCCGACATTATTGTGGCACTGTCTCATTCGGGCATTTCATCTGCCCCGAGTTACGAAGGGCAAGGCAACGCGGCCCTTTATCTTGCAGGGGTTGACGGAATTGACGCGCTGGTTACCGGGCACTCGCATCTGGTGTTTCCTCATGACGATTATGCCGGCATCGATGGTATAAATGTGGCCGCTGGCACCCTACAGGGCAAACCGGCGACGATGGGCGGTTTCTGGGGCAGCCATATGGGACTGATTGATCTGATGCTGGAACGCGATGGTGATGCATGGCGTGTGGTAACGACGCAATCATCAACCCGCCCGATTTACGAACGTGTCGAGCGCAAAAAAATCCCGCTGGTGGAAGATTTGCAAATCGTGCTGGACGCCACGCAAAAAGAACACGAGGAAACGCTGGAATATATCCGCCGTCCCGTGGGCATGACAGAGGCACCGTTGCATTCGTATTTCGCGCTGGTCGCGGATGATCCTTCGGTGCAAATCGTTTCTCAGGCGCAAACCTGGTATATCAAACAGATGATGGAAGGCACAGAATGGGAAGGCATTCCGGTCTTGTCGGCGGCGGCTCCGTTCAAGGCGGGTGGGCGCGGTGGCGCGGAATATTATACAGATGTCAAGGTCGGGCCGGTGGCGATCAAGAATGTCTCGGATCTTTACCTTTATCCCAACACCGTGCGCGCCGTGCTGATAAATGGTGCGCAGGTCAAGGAGTGGCTGGAAAGGTCGGCGTCAATCTTTAACCAGATTACAGCCGGGGGGCAGGATCAAATATTGTTGAACCCTGGGATGCCCAGCTATAATTTTGATGTTATGGACGGCGTTACCTATGAGATAAACCTGACTGAACCGCCAAAATATAATCGCGGCGGCGAGACAATCAATGCTGGCGCCAACCGGATTGTGAACCTTGCGTTCAACGGCGCGCCGATTGATCCTGACGCGATGTTCGTGGTTGCAACCAACAATTATCGCGCCAGCGGTGGCGGGCATTTTCCGGGCACCGGCGACACGATCATCTTTGAAGGGCCCGACACCAACCGCGACGTGATCGTGCGTTATATTGTTGATCAAGGCACCATCAACCCGCAAGCCGACGCCAACTGGCGGTTTGCCCCGGTCCCCGACACGACGGTAATCTTTGAGACCGGCCCGGCAGGCGTCGGCTATGCCGATAGTGTCGAGGGCGTAAACATCGAACCCGCAGGCGACGGGGCTGACGGTTTCGCGCTTTACCGTATCGGGTTGTGATATAAAACCGGGCGCGGGAGTATCTCGCGCCCACTATGGCAATGTCTTTCAATCTGTTCTAGCCTTTGCGGGGTAAAACGATTTGGATTAACCACATGCCCCACAGTTTCACTCTGCGCGTTTATTATGAAGATACCGACATGGCCGGGATCGTTTATTATGCCAATTATCTACGTTATATTGAGCGTGCGCGCAGTGAGGCGGTGCGCGATGTCGGTGTGGACCAACTGGCGATGCAGCGCGCCGGTGTGGTGTTCGTGGTACGCCGCGTGGTGGCGGATTATCTGATGCCGGCCAAATTTGACGATATGTTAACGATTGAAACAAAAACCACGGTGTTGAAGGCCGCCAGCATGCAAATGTTTCAAACCATCCGGCGCCGCGAGGACGTTGTTTTTACCGCCGATGTCCGTGTCGCGTGCATGAATACGGCTGGCAATGTCACGCGATATCCGGCAGAAATCCGCAAAAAATTGCAAAAATTACAACCCTAAAGGGGTTTATTCACACAAGGCTTTGCAGTTCCTCAAAAAACAGTCTATTATGTTAATCGTTACAGGCATAAATGAAACGATGGAAATCGTTCAAGAAAGAGCAGAATTATGATGGAAGCAGAGACCCTCGCGGCAACGCAGCAGATGGATTTTTCCTTGCTGGCGCAATTTTTGCGCGCAACATTAACCGTAAAGATCGTGATGTTATCGCTGATCGCCGCCTCATTTTGGTCCTGGGCGATAATTTTCAGTAGATTTGTCGCCTATCGCACGGCAAAACGTGAAACGCGCATGTTTGAGGATGCTTTCTGGTCGGGAAAACCGCTGGATCAATTGTATGAACGTCTCAGCGACAACCCTCAAAGCGCTTCGGAAAAGATATTCACTGCGGGAATGGCAGAATGGCGAAAATCGCACCGCTCGGACGGCGGAATGATGGCCGGGGCCAGCGCGCGGGTTGAACGGGCGATGAATGTGGCACTTGATAAAGCGGCGGAGCGTCTGAACAGTGGCCTGACATTTCTGGCGACCGTTGGCGCGATTTCGCCTTTTGTCGGGCTGTTTGGCACGGTTTGGGGCATTAAGAACTCGTTTGAACAGATCGCCGCGCAGCAAAGCACCAGCCTGGCCGTCGTTGCCCCGGGTATCGCCGAGGCCTTGCTGGCCACAGCCATGGGCCTTTTGGCAGCCATTCCAGCCGTAATTTTCTATAATAAACTATCAGGGGACGCCGATAAAGTCTCCGGGGAATGGGATGCATTTGCCGATGAATTTTCCCTGATCCTGTCACGCCAAATCGACGGACCGGACGCATAAGATGGGCGCGGGAACAATAGATCGTGGTGGATCACGCAAACGCCGTGGCCGCCGTGGCAACCACAAACCGATGGCCGAAATTAACGTCACACCGTTCGTCGATGTGATGCTGGTTTTGCTAATCATATTCATGATCGCAGCCCCATTATTAACCACTGGCGTGCCGGTCGAACTGCCCAAAGCCGCAGCCGCCGCACTGCCTGCCGAGGATGAGCAACCGCTGACGATTTCCCTGACTGCGGATGGCAAAGTGATGTTGCAAGAAACCGAAGTCGCGCTTGAAACCCTGATCCCGAAGTTACGGGCCATCGCAGCAGAACGCACCTCGGACAAGGTTTTTCTGCGCGCTGACGGTGCGATTTCCTATGAGGCCGTGATGCAAGTCATGGCTGCGCTAAACGCTGGCGGTTTTCATAGTATCGGGCTGGTTACAGATTCCAGTGAACCGGAAACGGACGGGTAGGCCGGCATGAAAACCGGCTTCATCATATCGGGCGTATTGCACGGCATTATTCTGCTGCTGATCTTGTTCAGACTGCCTTGGGGCAGTGCTGACGAGGATGATTTTTTGCAAATCACAAACGTAACGATGTTAAGCGAATCCCAATATGCGGCGGCGGTGTCTCAGGCACCGGACATGCCGGATATGGACATGTTAAGCATGAGCCAGCCGGAAACCGATGTGAACGACGCCGCCCGCCCCGAGGATGATACAAACCCCGAAGAAACCGAAATTGATATCACCGAAGCCCCAAGCGCGCGCGACGCGGACCCTGATTTAACAGCCGTTGAACGTCTGGCCCAGCCCGAGGTTGCCGTGACAACATTCCAACCCGTCGCACCGGAACTTTCGCCACAGATCGCACCATCAATCGGCAGCGGGACTACGGGAAATTCGGTGGCCGTTACACTATCGGCCCCACCGGTTCCACGCGCAGCACCCCGTATCTCAAGTGTTGCAGCCCCGCCCGTGCCAGATGCGGCACGTCAAAGTGACATCAACACCGCAGCCACAATACCAGATGAAACCACCCCTGATCCAATCGAGGAACAGCCCGCCGAAGCTACCCCCGAGGCCGTCACCGAGATTGTCCCCGAAGCCCAGCCAGATGCACCACCCGCTGATGCGGCTCCGCCAGAACGCATACCCGTGCGCCGGTCTGTGAATGCCGAGGAAAATGCCGCCGATATAGCCCGAAAAATCCGCGAGCAGGAAGAGGCCGACATCCGCGCACTGCTCAATCAGGCCGTATCGGAGGCAACAGCAGAAGTTGATGAACCCACTGCCGCCAGCCCGCCAACCGCACAGTTAAGTGCGGCGCAAAGTCAGGGCATCGGCGAGGCCGTTTCGCAAAACTGGAATAAATCTATCGTTCTGGGCAAAGAAAATTATGAGGATTTGGTCGTAAAAATTGCCGTAATTGTCGGCCCGGACGGGGCAATTATCGGCGATGTTCAGCCCATCGATCCCGCGAACCCTACAGGTAATTTCAAAATAGCCTATGATGCAGCCCGACGCGCCGTTTTGCGCGCCGGTGTGATCCCTCTACCCGCCGGGCAGTTCCCCGAGGGTGTGCGGCTAATACTACGGTTTGATCCGGTTTTGGGGATCGGCTTGAATTAAATGGCGGGAAACGTCAGATAAAATAAGAATTGAGGCGAAAATGGCAGGTATATACAAGAAACTGGGTGCAGTACTTGCGGTTGCTGGTACGCTCGTTACGACTGCGCTACCCGCGTATGCACAACAACCAACTCTGGAAATCGATGTAACCGGCGGGGTTATCGAACCCGTGCCTTTTGCCATTCCGGTGTTCATCGCTGAAAGCGGCAGTGCGGGGCAGCTTGCGCAGAATATCTCTGCGGTGATCGCGGCAGATTTGCTAAGCACCGGCCTGTTTCGCGAAATTCCAAAAACGGCACATATCTCGAGGGTTGCGAATTTCAACGCGCCCATACAATTCGCCGATTGGCGCGTAATTAACGCACAAGCCCTGATTGTCGGTGCGGTTGGTGAAAGTGGCGGAAAGTTAACCGTTAAATTCCGCCTGTTTGACGTGTTCGCACAGGCGCCTATGGGGCAAGGCGTGCAATTCGCCGGTTCTGCCGACAGCTGGCGGCGCATTGCCCATAAGGTCGCAGATGCCGTTTATACCCGCCTAACCGGCGAGAGCGGATATTTTGACACCAAGATTGTCTTTGTCTCAGAAACCGGCCCCAAAAATGCCCGTCGCAAACGTCTGGCGATTATGGATCACGACGGCGCGAGCCTTAGTTATCTGACCGATGACAGCACGATTGTTCTATCCCCGCGGTTTTCCCCCAATAACCGCGAGATTTTGTATACAAGTTATGAAAACGACACCCCGCGTGCGGTTTTGATGAATATCGACACGCTTGAGCGGCGCATGTTTAACAACCTGCCCGGCATGGGGTTTGGCGCACGCTTTGCCCCTGATGGCACGAAAATTGCCCTGTCGCTTTCTGCGCGCGGCAATACCGATATTTATGCACTTGATCTGCGCACAGGCCAGCAAACCCAGCTAACTACCGGCCCGGCGATTGATACCGCCCCCAGCTATTCGCCCGACGGCACACAAATTGTGTTTGAATCCGATCGTGGCGGATCACAACAGCTTTATGTAATGTCGGCAAATGGCGGTGATGCAAAACGCATCAGTTTTGGGCAGGGGCGGTACGGCACCCCTGTTTGGTCGCCGCGCGGTGATCTGGTGGCGTTTACCAAAATTGCTGGTGGGCAGTTCCATATCGGCGTGATGCGGCTTGATGGCTCTAATGAACGCCTATTGACCCGCAGTTTTCTGGATGAGGCCCCCACATGGGCTCCAAATGGACGTGTACTGTTGTTTTTCCGTGAAACGGCAGGGGAAAATGGCGCGCCGCAAATATACTCGGTTGATATAACCGGGCGCAATTTGCATGCCGTCCCGACCCCCAGCTTTTCGTCTGATCCGGCGTGGTCTGGCCTATTACAATAGAACCCCGTTTAACTGGGGCAAAAAACATGATAATCTGGGGTAATACCCATAAAATGAGGTGAGTAGCATGAATATTTTTCTAAAATCAGCCACCATTCTGGCGATTCTGGCCACCGGCGCCTGTTCCGATCAGGGCGGGCTTTTTGGCGGTGGCGATAACGGCAACGGCGTAAATGGTGCCGGCATTGGCACGGTTGAACAAACCTCGCTGACCTATTTCCAGCAAACCATCGGCGATACGGTGTTGTTTGAAGTTGACCAATCAACACTTACTGGTGGCGCGATTTCCATCCTTAACCAACAGGCACAATGGCTAAGCGCAAATCCGGTTGCGCAGATCCTAATCGAGGGGCATGCGGATGAACAGGGCACACGTGAATACAACATCGCCCTTGGTTCTAAACGAGCTAGTTCCGTGCGCGACTATCTGGTCAGCCAGGGTGTTGCCGACGCACGTATCAGCGTTGTCAGCTTTGGCAAAGAACGCCCGCTCGCGATCTGTTCGTCGGAATCTTGCTGGTCAAAAAACCGGCGGTCGGTAACGGTCGTGAAAACCGCAAGCGGTGTGTAACTGTAAAAAGAGGTGCCTATGTTGAAAGTTCTTGGGGCAATATTTCTGGTGATTTCACTGGGGCTGCCCGTGCAAACGCTGGCGCAGGCCAAAACGGTTGAGGATGTGCGCAAAGATATCATCAGCCTCAGCACATTGATGCAAGAACTACGTGCAGAGCTGTTAAGCACCGGAAATTCCGGGGTCTCACAAGATTCTGTCGGCCCTATTTTGCAACGGCTGAATAACCTTGAGGCAGAGCTGCGCACAGCTTTGGGCCAGATTGAAACCCTGCAATTTCGCATCAATCAAATCGCCGAGGACGGCACGCGTCGTATTGGTGATCTGGAATTTCGCCTGACCGAGCTTGAAGGCGGCGATACCAGTGGGCAGGGCACTACACCGCCGTTGGGTGGGGATAGCAATACCACCAGCGGCTCGGAAACTATGGAACTGGCCTCGGACGAACAACGTAGTTTTGACAAGGCGACCGCGGCCTATGATAGTGGCGAATATCAGGCAGCCGCAGAAATGTTTGGCATCTTTACCACCACATATCCCGGTGGCCCTTTGACCAGCGAGGCGCAGTTTCGCCATGGCCAGTCTTTGGCCGGTTTGCAGGATTGGGGTGGGGCTGCGCGCCTGTACCTTGACGCCTTTAGCGGCGCGCCGGATGGGCCGCTGGCTGCGGATGCGTTGTTTGAACTTTCCGTCAGCCTTGGTGCACTTGAGCAAGGGGAACAGGCTTGCCTGACGCTCAATGAAATCGGGACACGCTATCCCGACCGTTTGGCCGATATGGGGGCAAAAATTGCCACGCAACGGCAAACCATGTCTTGTCCGTAAACAATATCACGACCGCACTGGAAGCCGCGCTTTCCGGTATTTCCAACGAAAACCTGGGGGTGGCCGTATCTGGTGGCGGCGATTCTGTGGCCTTGTTGCACTTGTTGGCCGCGCGCGGTGCAGGGTTGCAGGCTATATCAATCGACCATGGTTTGCGCCCTGAAAGCGCTGATGAAGCACAACATGTCGCCCAACTTTGCGCCCGGCTTTCAATCCCCCACACCATCGTCACATGGCAAGATTGGGACGGGGCAGGAAACCTACAAGCCGCCGCTCGCCACGCCCGCCAGTCCTTAATCAAAGACTGGGCGCAAAAAGCTGGCGTTACCCATGTGGCATTGGGCCACACGCTGGATGATCAGGCCGAAACCGTGCTGTTGCGTCTGGCCCGTGGCTCTGGCGTTGACGGCTTGTCGGGCATGGCGGTTTTGCGCAAAGACGACCAGCTGACCTGGGTGCGCCCATTGCTACAGGCCCGGCGCGCTGACCTTAGGGACTATTTGCAAGCCAAAAACATCACCTGGGCCGATGATCCTTCAAACGAGGACATGAAATATAACCGCGTAAAGGCCCGCCATGCACTGGCGTTACTGGCCGATATCGGCCTTGATGCCGAAGGCTTGAGCACCACGGCCAACACCCTGCGCCGTGCGCGCCATGTGCTGGAATCCGCGACATGCGATCTGGCGGATCAATGCGTTACAATCACAAAAACTGGCGAGGTGCGCCTTGATTTACAGGTGTTTGATGCAGCGTTCGCGGATCTGAAATTCCGCCTTCTGGCTGGCGTATTGCAATGGATATCTGGCGCGCCCTATCGACCGCGATTTGAGAGCCTTCGCAAGGTTCTGGAAAATACCGCGCAGGAAAAAGGCCAAACTTTGCATGGATGCGTCATTCGTTCACAATCGGGAAACCTTATTGTGCGAAGAGAGCTGGCAAAGGCAGAAACCGCGCGTCCTGTGGGGGAAATGTTTTGGGATAACAGATGGGAGATTGGCAAAAAGGACGGTGCCGATACGGCTGAGACCATCGCCACCCTCGGCGATAAAGGTTTGCTGCAATGCAAAAATTGGCGCGGAACCGGCCATGCACGTGAGGTATTATTAACAACTCCAGCCCTGTGGCATGGCTCAAAATTAATCGCTGCCCCACTGGCGGGCATGGCGAATGGATGGTATTGCCACCTGAAAGACGCGGACAATGATCTGTATAAGGTGTTAATCACGCATTGAAAGCTGCGCAACAGCGCTTATGTTACACTCAGGCGCGCCAACCGAGTCGGTCGTGCGCGAAATAAAATACCGAATTAGGAGAGATTGCCGTGGGCAACAGCAAAAGTATAGCATTTTGGGTTATCTTGGTTTTATTGATGATCACCCTGTTTAATATCTTTAACGGTGTTGGCAGCACCCAAAATTCTACCAATATCACCTATTCGGAGTTTTTAAACAAAGTTGACGCTGGTCAGGTGGATTCCGTTGATTTTGACGGTGAGAATATCACGATATTCAGCGGCAAGGATGTTTTCAAAACGGTCTTTCCCCGGGTCCCCGAGGGTCTTGATGTGATTGAGGAACTGCGTAGCGCTGGCGTTGATATTGAAGCTGAACCACAGGAAAAATCCGGTATTATGACCCTTATCGGCATGTGGCTGCCGTTCTTGCTGCTGATTGGCGTTTGGGTGTTCTTTATGAACCGCATGCAGGGTGGCAAAGGTGGGGCGATGGGTTTTGGAAAATCCAAGGCCAAGCTTTTGACCGACCGGCAAAGCAAGGTTACATTTGATGATGTTGCCGGTATCGATGAGGCCAAAGAAGAACTCGAAGAAATCGTTGAATTTCTGCGCGATCCTCAAAAATTCAGCCGTCTTGGCGGGAAAATTCCGAAAGGCGCGTTGCTGGTTGGCCCTCCAGGTACGGGTAAAACCCTTTTGGCACGCGCGATTGCTGGCGAGGCGGGGGTTGCATTTTTCTCAATCTCGGGCTCGGATTTTGTGGAGATGTTTGTGGGTGTTGGCGCCAGCCGGGTGCGCGATATGTTTGAGACCGCGAAAAAGAACGCGCCATGCATAATTTTCATTGATGAAATTGACGCCGTTGGCCGCCATCGTGGTGCCGGGCATGGTGGTGGCAATGATGAACGCGAACAAACGCTCAACCAGCTTTTGGTGGAAATGGACGGCTTTGAAACCAATGAGGGCGTGATCCTGATTGCGGCCACCAACCGCCCCGATGTTCTGGATCCCGCATTGCTGCGCCCGGGCCGGTTCGATCGCCAGATTCAAGTACCAAACCCCGATATCAAAGGGCGTCAGAAAATTCTGCAAATCCATTCGCGCAAAACACCGCTTGGGCCAGATGTGGACCTGCGGATTATCGCGCGCGGTACCCCTGGGTTTTCCGGTGCTGATCTGGCCAACCTTGTGAATGAAGCTGCGCTGACTGCAGCACGCACAGGCAAACGGTTTGTGACAATGGACGATTATGAATTTGCCAAAGATAAGGTAATGATGGGGGCCGAACGCCGCTCGATGGTTTTGACGCAGGATCAAAAGGAAAAAACCGCGTATCACGAGGCGGGCCATGCGCTTGTCGGTATTAAACTGCCAAAATGTGATCCGGTGTATAAAGCCACAATCATTCCACGCGGCAGCGCGCTTGGCATGGTGATGAGCCTGCCGGAAATGGATAAATTGCAACTGTTCAAAGACGAGGCTGAACAGCGTATCGCCATGGCTATGGCGGGTAAGGCCGCCGAGATTTTCAAGTACGGTGCAGATACGGTTTCCAGTGGCCCTGTGGGTGATATCCAGCAGGCGACCTCTATGGCGCGCTCTATGGTTATGCGCTACGGGATGTCTGATCTGGTTGGTAACATCGATTACAGCGAGGCTGCCGAAGGGTATAATGCCGGTAGCGGCGCAGGTGGTTTCTCGGTGTCTGCGGGCACTAAAGAGCTGATCGAATCCGAGGTGAAACGCATAATCGATGAAGGGTATGCTATTGCGGAAAAAATCGTCAACGACAATGCCAAGGAATTTGAGCGCCTTGCGCAAGGGTTGCTTGAATATGAAACCCTGACCGGCGATGAAATCATGCGGGTGATGAAGGGTGAGCCGCCCCATGATCCTGATAATGGTGATGCACCAGCATCTAAAGACAGCCCAAGTGTCACGGCCATCCCCAAGGTTAAAAAGCCCAAAGGCGATGGCAATATGGAACCGCAACCACAAGGTTGATCAATGCCCGCACTTTTGCCAACCACATACACGGGCCGCATTGTCTGGCTTGGCTATAATGCCGCGCGTGACGCAAGTTTGCGCAACGTACCTGTCGATGAAATCGCCCTGACTTTCGCTGGCTACGCCTCTGAAAGCCGCGCCGGTCTGACCCGTGCGTCATGTGGCCGGGTCACACGCCAATACCCACAGGGCACCGAGATCAGGAACACGCGTCAGCTTTGTATTTCTTCGGTTGAAGAACTTGGCTTGATTGCCAAAAATATGGGCATTTCGAAAATCAATCCTGCATGGCTTAGCACTTCAATCCTGATTGAGGGTATCCCCGATTTCACCCAGATTCCACCCGCCTCGCGGTTGCAAAATCAGGGTGGCACTACGGTGTGTATCGACATGGAAAACCGCCCCTGCCACCTGCCTGCCCGCGTTATTAATGAAGATGCACCAGGTATGGGCGGCGCATTTAAAACCGCCGCAAAAAATTTACGCGGGGTGACGGCATGGGTTGAACGTGAAGGGATGCTGCGCATCGGTGATGCAATGACTTTGCATATTCCTGATCAACCCGTTTGGCCACATCTGAATAGCGCACGCGGAATATAAACGGCGTTTTTGCCGAACAACATGTCGGATTTACCCATATCGAATAGTTCTGGACTCTGCAAAGTGCATGACAGAAAGTCACGCCATATAATTGTGAGGGATACAGATAATGATATATAAAACCGACATTGAAATTGCGCGCGCTGCTGATAAAAAACCCATTCAGGATATTGGTGCAATCCTTGGCATCCCAAGTGCTGATCTGCTGCCCTTTGGTCATGACAAAGCCAAGGTATCTGCGGAATTTATTGCTGCACAGGCCGGCAAAAAAGATGGCAAACTGATTTTGGTGACGGCGATTAACCCCACTCCGGCAGGTGAGGGGAAAACTACGACAACCGTTGGTCTAGGGGATGCGTTGAACGCAATTGGCAAAAAAGCCACGATTTGTATTCGTGAAGCCAGTCTTGGGCCGTGCTTTGGCATGAAAGGCGGGGCGGCCGGTGGTGGCTATGCACAGGTTGTGCCGATGGAGGAAATGAACCTGCATTTCACCGGTGATTTCCATGCCATAACCAGCGCGCATAACCTGCTGTCTGCGATGATCGACAACCATATCTATTGGGGCAACACACTGGAAATCGATGAACGCCGGGTTGTCTGGAAACGGGTGCTCGACATGAATGACCGGGCCTTGCGCGACACTGTCACATCCCTTGGCGGCGTGGCAAATGGTTTCCCGCGTCAAACCGGATTTGATATCACCGTGGCCTCCGAAGTTATGGCGATCCTGTGTCTGTCCAATGATTTGGCCGATCTGGAACACCGTCTGGGCGATATTATCGTGGCCTACCGGCGGGATCGCACACCGATTTATTGCCGTGATATCAAGGCCGACGGGGCGATGACAGTGTTGTTGCAACAGGCGATGCAGCCAAATTTGGTGCAAACACTGGAAAATAATCCAGCGTTCGTGCACGGTGGCCCGTTTGCCAATATCGCGCATGGCTGTAACTCCGTGGTTGCCACGAAAACCGCCCTGAAACTGGCGGATTACGTTGTAACCGAGGCCGGATTTGGCGCGGATCTCGGGGCCGAGAAATTCATGAACATCAAATGTCGCAAGGCAGGTATCGCCCCGGATGCCGTGGTGTTGGTGGCAACGGTGCGGGCCATGAAAATGAACGGTGGCGTGGCGCGCAAAGATCTGGGGGCTGAAAATGTTGAGGCCGTGCGTGATGGCGCCCCGAACCTTGGTCGCCATATCGAAAACCTGAAATCTTTCGGCGTGCCGGTGGTTGTGGCCATTAACCATTTTGTCACCGACACCGATGCGGAAATCGCGGCCGTGATGGAATATGTGAATTCTCATGGCTCTGAGGCTGTGCTTAGCAAACATTGGGAACATGGCTCTGCCGGAGCGATTGATCTTGCCAAACGGGTTGCCGAAATCGCTGAAAGCAATATCGCGCAATTTGCGCCGTTGTATCCTGATGAAATGCCTTTGTTTGAAAAGATTGAGACTATCGCAAAACGCATTTACCGCGCCGATGAGGTCCTTGCTGACAAGAAAATCCGCGCACAACTGCGCCAATGGGAGGAAGCAGGATTTGGCAATCTGCCGGTCTGCATGGCCAAAACCCAGTACAGTTTTTCCACCGATCCTGACCTGCGCGGTGCCCCCACCGGCCATTCCGTGCCCGTGCGCGAAGTGCGGCTTTCGGCAGGTGCCGGATTTATCGTTGTTGTGTGCGGTGAAATCATGACCATGCCGGGCCTGCCGCGAAAACCGGCTGCTGAGGACATTTGCCTTAATGACGCCGGAGAGATTGAAGGATTGTTCTAAACAATGGGTTGAGAGCGCTGAAAAATTCTATTACCAAGAAACAACCTTTGAAGATGGATATTTTCATGCTCAGATCTGCTGAAACTTGTCAAAATATGACCGATCTGCGCACCGCAATTGATGTGCTCGATTCCCGGATTATGACGCTACTGGCGCAACGGGCCAGATACATTGACCGTGCGGTGGTGATAAAATCCGCCGCCAACTTACCCGCCCGCATTGACGTTCGGGTGGAAGCAGTTGTGCAAAACGCGCGCACCAATGCAACCGCGGCAGGTTTTGACCCAGCATTGGCCGAGACCATATGGCGCCAGATGATTGAATGGTCTATTGCCCGCGAAGAAACGGCCATGGCCGCACAAAAAGAGGAAAGTAAATGACCGCAGATATCATCGACGGAAAGGCTTTTGCCGCCAGTGTTCGCACCAAAGTTGCCAGCCATGTGGCGCAGCTGAAAACGGACCATAATATCATTCCCGGACTGGCGGTTATTCTGGTCGGCGAAGACCCGGCAAGCGAAGTTTACGTTCGCAACAAAGGCAAGCAAACACTGGAATGCGGGATGCTGTCGTTTGAACATAAACTTTCTGCTGATACGCCTGAATCAGAGGTGCTGGCGCTGATTGACAGGCTTAACAAAGATCCCGGCGTGCATGGGATTTTGTGCCAGCTACCGCTGCCAGATCACATCAATGAGGGCAAGGTGATCAATGCAATCACCCCTGAAAAGGATGTAGACGGATTTCACATTCTTAATGTCGGGCGCTTGGCAACCGGGCAAAAATCCATGGTGCCTTGCACGCCGCTTGGCTGTTTGATGATGCTGCGGGATCACCATGGCAGCCTGTCGGGGTTAAACGCGGTGGTTGTGGGGCGCTCTAATATTGTTGGCAAACCGATGGCGCAGTTATTGCTGAATGACAGTTGCACCGTAACGATCGCCCATTCGCGCACCACAGACATTCAGGAAATTTGCCGCCGCGCCGATATTCTGATCGCCGCCGTTGGGCGCGCGCAGATGATCACTGCGGATTGGATAAAACCGGGCGCCACGGTGATCGATGTGGGCATAAACCGCATCCCGGCACCTGAAAAAGGTGTTGGTAAAATGCGGCTGGTTGGCGATGTGGATTTCGCCAGCGCGCTCGAGGTTGCCGGTGCGATCACCCCGGTACCGGGCGGTGTCGGGCCAATGACTATCGCCTGTTTGCTGGCCAATACGGTTACGGCATGTTGCCGCACAAATGGGCTGGATGAACCTGTCGGACTAACTGCCTGACCCGAGCAAGACCAAACCCAAA
>CAYSAZ010000005.1:0-16244 GCA_964429065.1 uncultured Rhodobacterales bacterium | reverse complement strand
CCAAACCCAAAGAAGGATCACAGCGATAATGGCTGTCAAAGACCCTAACGCCGTAACGCCGATGATGGCGCAATATTTAGAGATCAAGGATCGCTATCCCGATGCTCTGCTGTTTTACCGCATGGGCGATTTCTATGAGATGTTCTTTGATGATGCGGTGGCGGCAGCGGCGGCGCTCGATATTGCGCTGACCAAACGAGGCAAGCATTTGGGCAAGGATATCGCCATGTGCGGTGTGCCCCATCACGCCGCTGAGGGCTATCTTTTAACCCTGATCCGCAAAGGTTTTCGCGTGGCCGTAACCGAGCAGATGGAAAACCCTGCCGAGGCCAAAAAGCGTGGGCATAAGGCGGTGGTTAAACGCGATGTTGTGCGCCTTGTAACCCCCGGCACATTGACCGAGGATTCCTTGCTGGACACGCGCCAAAACAACTATCTGGTAGCCATTTCTAACGTGCGCGATGATATGGCTATAAGCTGGGCAGATGTCTCAACGGGTGATTTTCATGTGGCCCCTATCAGCCGTGTAACTTTGGGGCCAATTTTGGCGCGTCTCGCCCCGCGTGAGGTGTTGGCCACTGATAGCATCGCCGAAAACCTTCGTGAAATAGTTGAGGAAGCAGGGGCCGCACTAACCCCGCTTGCTGCGGCCAGCTTTGATTCTAGCGCGGCGTCTGTGCGCCTGAAAGGGTTGTTCAAAATCAAATCGCTGGATGCATTCGGGAATTTCACGCGCCCCGAGGTTGCCGCAATGGGGGCAATCGTTGATTATCTCGATATCACACAGCGTGGAAAACTACCGCTTTTGCGCCCGCCGGCTAAGGAAAGTCGCAGCAGTGTCGTGCAAATCGATGCCGCAACCCGTCGTAATCTGGAACTGATCCGCAGCCTGTCGGGGGAACGTCAAGGCGCGTTGCTGACAACCATTGATCGAACATTAACAGGTGGCGGGGCGCGTCTGTTGAATATTCGTCTCACTAGCCCCTCAACCGATCTTGAAACCATCACAGCGCGCCACGATGCCGTGCAGCATTTTGTCGATGATCGCATTCTGGCCGATACCACGCGTGAGAGCCTGCGCCGCGTACCGGATATGGAACGCGCATTATCCCGGCTGGCGCTTGAGCGCGGCGGTCCGCGCGATATGACAGCCCTGCGCGATGGTCTTGCCCAAGCCGGGGCCATGGCAAAATCACTGGCAAAAAACCTGCCTGTAATGTTGCAATGCGCCACCAATGACATGCAGGGCCATGGCACGTTGGTTGATTTGCTAAAAGCGGCCTTGGCCACGGACCCACCGCTGCTGGCGCGCGATGGTGGTTTTGTTGCCAGAGGTTTTGATGCCAAGCTTGATGAGGCGCGCAAACTACGTGACGAAGGGCGCAGCGTTATCGCAGGTATGCAGGCCGAATATGCGGATATTACGGGTATCACTGCGCTGAAAATCAAACATAATAATGTTCTGGGGTATTTCGTTGAAACCCCCGCCAGCCACGCTGCTAAAATGCTTGCCGAGCCGTTGAGTGAAACCTTTATTCATCGCCAGACCACGGCAAATCAGGTGCGTTTTACCACCGTTCCATTGTCCGAAATGGAGACCAAGATCCTGAACGCCAGCGGGCAGGCGCTGGAGATTGAGAAAGGTATTTTTGCGCAGCTTCGTGCAAATATCATGGATAATGCGGCTAAAATTGCCCAAACCGCCAAAGCGCTGGCAGAAATCGATCTGGCCGCTGCACTGGCGGATATCGCGGTGGGAGAAAATTGGGTGCGCCCGCAAATGGATGCCTCGCGGGCTTTTGCCATTGAAGGCGGGCGTCATCCGGTGGTTGAGCAAGCGCTGCGCCGTACCGGTGACGGCTCGTTTGTAGCCAATGATTGTGATCTTGGCCCTGGTTCGGGGCGCCCTGTCTGGCTGTTGACGGGGCCAAATATGGCCGGTAAATCGACGTTCCTGCGCCAGAATGCCCTGATTGCCCTGCTTGCGCAAATGGGGGCCTTTGTACCGGCGCGCCGCGCACATATTGGCGTCATTGACCAGCTGTTCTCAAGGGTCGGGGCCGCCGATGATCTGGCGCGCGGGCGCTCAACCTTTATGGTTGAAATGGTGGAAACGGCCGCAATTCTTAATCAGGCAGGGGATGGTGCGCTGGTGATTTTAGATGAAATCGGGCGCGGCACCGCCACCTATGACGGGCTGTCGATTGCCTGGGCAACGCTGGAACATTTGCACGATGTTAACCATTGCCGAACCCTGTTTGCCACCCATTATCATGAATTGACGGCACTATCGAAAAAGCTGAGCGGTCTGCGTAATGCCACCGTAAGCGTGCGTGAATGGGACGGTGAGGTGATCTTTCTTCATGAGGTCCATGAGGGGGCTGCGGATCGCTCTTACGGGGTGCAGGTGGCCAAACTGGCCGGTCTGCCCAGCGCCGTTGTTGAACGGGCAAAGCTGGTTCTTGAGGCCTTGGAAAAAGGTGATCGCGAAGGCGGCGGCAAGGCTGAAACGCTGATCGATGATCTACCGTTATTCAGCGCCACCCCGGCACCTGTAGTGCGCAAAATCTCTGAGATTGAGGAACATCTGAAACAGGTAATGCCTGACGAGCTGTCAGCCCGTGAGGCATTAACCTTAATTTACGAACTGCACGCGATGCTCAAGAATTAGCGCGGCCAAAATCAACATCGTCACCTTTGGGGCGTGCCCAGCCAACCGCTTTGTCTTTCATCTTCTTGAATTTTTTCGAAGCGCCGGTTAGTCGTGCATCCCACTCAGGATCAGGCGTCTGCCCTTCTGTCACCCCAAAATATACCTGCATCATGCAGGCAATTGCGAAGGGTTCCAACAATGCTTGCTTGATTGCCCAGGCAAAAAGCAACGCAAAAACAATGCCTCCCGCCGACCAGGCGCCGGGCAATATGTAAACGACAAGCGCCGCTGGGGCCAGCATGACCAAAAATACAACGAACGACAGCACATAAACAATCACGGCCAGAAATGCCGCGTTTTTCATGATATGTTTGGAGTTTTGCGCGTAATAGACCAAGGCTTCCTGCGCCGACTCCCACGGGTTATCAGCGTTTTTACGGATCGCATGGGCGAGGATGATTTCATCAAGAAAGCCCAGTGCGATTTTCAGGAACGCCTTAAAAATCCCGACCAGATTTTGCAATCCGGGAATGGGAATAAGCGAGGCCAACCCCTGCATAAGGCCGGTAATCGCGCGGATCACACCTTTGATAAGTTGGTCGATGGCAAACAGAACATTGGCCTCAACGAACCGTTCGCTGACAATTTTATGCGCGTGCTCAATTTGGGGACGGCCCATGGGTACGTCTTTGCCCTCCATCAATTCGACCAACACCGCGATATGGCCAGCCTTGACCATATATAGAATGTATTCACGCAGAAAATAGAGCACTGCCCCTGCACCAACAAACCCAAAAATACCGCCATAAGCGGTTGTGGTTGCTTGGAAATCCTGCTCGCCAAAGGCACCAATGCCCCAGCCAATACCCGCACCTACACCTGTTGTCACAATAAATCCGATCGCGATGCCGAAATATACAACGATGCGCATTATTACAAATGGTGCCGTTTTAACCATTAGGCCCATGGCCTTTGACACACTAAAATCCCACATTTTAATACTCCCGATTTTTTTGGCAGTATACAAATCAGTTAACAAACAACAATAGGTTTATTTTTTGAAACTACTAAACCGGTTTAGTAGTTTAATGTGCAATGGTTTGTTAAGGTAATTCATGACAAAGACCCAGATCAATATTGTGCAAGATATCGCCAGCCTGACCCCGCAAGACTGGGATGCTTGCGCCCGTCAAAGCGGCCCGTTTGACCCCTTTATCACGCACCGTTTCCTGTTGGCATTAGAGCAAAGCGGCTCAGTCGGGCAAGGTACCGGCTGGCAGCCCTGCCATCTGGTCGCCAAACTGGATGGCGAAACGCTTGGGGTTATGCCGCTTTATGCCAAGGGTCATTCGCAAGGGGAATATATTTTTGACCACGCCTGGGCGGGCGCTTATGCACAAGCTGGTGGGCAATATTACCCTAAACTTTTGAACGCCGTCCCCTTCACCCCGGCGACGGGTCAGCGGTTACTGGCCAAAACCGACGAGATCAAAACCGCCTTGATTGCCGGGGCTATTCAACTGGCGCAAGACAACAATCTTTCGTCTTTTCACATAAATTTTTGCACACAACCCGAATATGCCCTTGGCCCGACACATGGATTGCAACAACGCATCGGCCAGCAATTTCATTGGGAAAATACCGGTTTTGCGGATTTTGACAGGTTTTTGCACGAACTTTCCAGCCGCAAACGCAAGATGATCCGCAAAGAACGCCGCGTTGCGCAAGCTTTTGGCGGGCGAATTTTGAGCCTCAGCGGCGATCAGATTAAACCGCAGCATTGGGATGCGTTCTGGCGGTTTTATCAAGATACTGGCGCGCGAAAATGGGGCACACCCTATCTAACCCGGGAGTTTTTCCACATCGCACAGGAAACCATGCGGGATGATATTCTGTTGGTTCTGGCTGAACGGGATGGCCAATATATCGCTGGCGCCCTTAATTTCATTGGTGAAAATACGCTGTTTGGGCGCTATTGGGGTTGTATCGAAGATCACGCTTGCCTGCACTTTGAACTGTGTTACTACCGCGCGATTGATTTTGCGATACTGCATGGCTTAAAACGAATCGAAGCCGGTGCGCAAGGCGAACATAAACTGGCACGCGGCTATAGGCCCAGCCCGATTTATTCTTTACACTGGATTGCAGATGCAGGTTTCAAAGGGGCCGTTTCACAATTTTTAACCGATGAACGCGCGGCCATAAAAGAGGATATCGAATTCCTCGCCACTATCGGTCCTTTCAAAAAAACAGGAGATTAACATGTTGTCACCAGCCCTCACCCCGGCAGAACGCGCGGAATTTTTGCCCCAGTTGCAAGCCACAGGGTGGATCGTGCAGACAGATCGGGACGCGCTGAAAAAAACTTTTGAATTTACCAATTTCATTGAAGCTTTTGGCTGGATGTCTCGCATGGCGATCTGGGCCGAGAAAATGAACCATCACCCTGAATGGTTTAACGTTTATCGCACCGTCGAGGTGTTACTAACCAGCCATGACGCAAACGGATTATCCATGCGGGATATAAAAATGGCGCGCAAAATGGATAAGCTTGCGGGATAAGACTATGGCAAAAATCATCGTAATCGGGGCCGGGCAAGCGGGATCATCACTGGTGATAAAATTACGTGCACTTGGGTTTGATGGCGATATCACCTTGATCGGCGCTGAACCGGTGCCACCATATCAACGCCCGCCTTTGTCCAAAAAATATATGTTGGGCGAGATGGAGCTTGCGCGCCTGTTTCTGCGCCCCGCGGCTTTTTATGCTGAACAACAAATAACTTTGATGCTGGGTACTGCGGTAAACCTGATTGACCGCGCGGCCAAGACGGTTACGCTTAGTTCTGGCGCGGTGCTGGCATATGATCAACTGGTCCTGACCACAGGATCACACCCGCGAAAACTGCCCGCATCCATCGGCGGAAATCTTGATGGGGTGCATTATGTCCGCACACTTGCTGACGCGGATATGATGGCCAGCGATTTTGCCCGTGATCGCCGCGCTTTGATCATCGGGGGCGGGTATATCGGGCTTGAGGCCGCAGCCGTTGCCACCACGCGCGGTGTGCATGTGGTTCTGGTCGAAATGGCCGATCGCATTCTGCAAAGGGTGGCTGCGCCTGCAACCTCAGACTATTTTCGCACCCTGCACACTATGCGCGGCGTTGATATTCGCGAAAACGTCGGGCTTAGCTTGCTGAACGGGCACGACGGGCGGGTGTGCGCGGCCAAGCTGAGTGATGGCACGCTGCTCGATATCGATTTTGCCATTGTCGGCGTGGGCATTATGCCTGCCACCCAATTGGCCGCAGATATCGGGCTGGAAATTGATAACGGCATCAAGGTTGATAGTTTCGGGCGCACCTCTGACCCGCATATTTTTGCAGCCGGTGATTGCACCAGCTTTCCATACAAAAATCAGCGCATCCGTCTTGAAAGCGTCCCAAACGCGATTGCGCAGGCCGAGGCCACTGCGGCGGCCATGCTGGGAAAAGGGGCGAAATACCATGCAAAACCATGGTTTTGGTCGGATCAATACGATGTAAAACTGCAAATCGCGGGGCTGAATACCGGGTACAACCGCGTTATCACCCGCCAATCGGGCACTGCTACGTCATTTTGGTACTTCAACGACAATATATTGCTGGCCGTAGATGCCATGAATGACCCGCGCGCCTATATGGTTGCAAAACGTCTGATCGAGGCCGGAAAATCCCCTGATGTGGCGGCCGTGCCCAACCCTGAAATTGACCTGAAATCCTTGTTGTTATGAGGATCATTAGCGGGAAATATCGTGGCCGAAAACTGGCTGATATTGGCCAAGGTGATCTGAGCGCCCATCTTCGCCCAACCACGGATCGTGTGCGTGAAAACCTGTTTAACCTGCTGGCACACGGTGATTATCCTGACATTAAAGGCGCGCGCGTGCTGGACCTGTTCGCAGGAACCGGCGCCTTGGGCCTAGAGGCGCTTAGTCGGGGTGCGGCACATGTGCAATTTGTCGATGATGGCACAAAAGCCACCAGCATATTGCGTGAAAATATCGAAATTCTTGGTGTTAAAAGCCAAACAAAGGTTTATCGGCGCAATGCCGTGAAGCTTGGCGAAAATCGCGATGAACCGTTTAACCTGGTTTTTCTTGACCCGCCTTATGCCAAGGGTTTGGGGGAAAAAGCCTTGAAATCCTGCATCGCAGGTGGCTGGGTTTGCCCTGATGCCTTGTTGATCTGGGAAGAAAGCGCGCCAATCACCGCCCCGAACGGCTTTGTTTTGCACGATTCTCGCCGCTATGGTGGGACAACTATCAACATTTTGCAGGGGCAAACATGAAGGTTGATTACCCATCCTTGCACAAACGTATCACGGCACTTTGCGCAGATGAAACCGATGAAATCGCAAAAATGGCGACCATTTCCTGCGAACTTTTTCACAGTGATGCGCGTTTTGACTGGGTCGGGTTTTACCGTGTTACAGCCCCTGAAGTTCTGAAAATCGGCCCTTACCAAGGCGGCCACGGATGCCTGACCATCCCGTTTTCCCGCGGGGTTTGCGGGGCCGCAGCGCGCAGTGGAAAAGTCCAGATCATCAAGGATGTGAATGCATTTGCCGGACATATCGCCTGCGCTGCCAGCACGCGCTCAGAAATCGTACTGCCGGTATTTCACGCCAACAGATTGATCGCCGTGCTTGATATCGACAGCGACCAACCCAACGCTTTTAACAAAAACGATGCCATATATTTACAGAAAATATTGGCCAATATATTTGCGTGACCCAAAATATTTCGGGAAATTGTTAAAAAACTGCATAAAACCCATAAATAATTGGTACTATATGCAATTCTTTGATTGAGTTTACATGCTAAAAGCGCTTAAGTCTTTAATATGGACCAAAGCGGTTCGAAAAAGAAACGCAACCTAACATATACAGGGATTGAAAATTATGACCCAGAAACCAATGACTAAAACACAACTTGTCGCGGCTCTTGCTGATGCAACCGGTTCTGATAAAGTAACAGCCAACAACACGCTTCAAGCCATCGCTGACATTGTTACCAAAGAGATTTCCGCTGGCGGTGCTGTTACGCTGCCGGGTTTGGGAAAATTTATCTGCCGCGCACGTCCTGACCGTATGGTGCGCAACCCTGCCACTGGCGAACAAATGCACAAAGATGCTGACCGCGTTGCCAAGGTAACTATCGCCAAAGCATTGAAAGACGCCGTAAACGCCTAAACGCGCGCACATGCGATTTTCGGGGTCGCCAGTGGCGGCCCTATTTTTTTGCCCAAAGGATGCCAATGGATTTTCGCGCAGTACTTATGGGGCTGTCTTTCGCCGTGATCTGGAGCAGCGCATTCACATCCGCCCGCATCGCTGTGGCCTACGCCTCACCGTTGGCAATGCTATCGATCCGGTTCCTGATTTCAGGGATTTTGGCGGTGCTTATCGCGCGCATGATGGGGCAGAACGCACAGTTTTCCAAAAAACAATGGGGTGCAATTATCCTGTTTGGTATCTGCCAAAACGCGATTTACCTCGGCTTTAACTTTATGGCAATGCAAACAATAGAGGCCGGGTTATCTGCGATTATTGCCAGCTTGTTGCCCCTGTTGGTCGCCGCTGCCAGTTGGGTGATTTTCAAAGAGCGCCTGTCACACCTTGGGTTGATCGGACTGGCCGCCGGCATCATTGGCGTCACCATTATCATGAGCGCACGCCTATCAGGTGGCGCGGATCTGACCGGTATCGGGCTGTGCCTCATTGCTGTGCTGGGGCTGGGTGTCGCAACATTATTGTTACGCAGCTTTAGCACACGCAATGTGATGATGGCGGTCGGTTTGCAAATGCTGGTTGGCAGCATCGTGCTGTTCCCTGCATCTTTAATGTTTGAAACCTGGCACGTCACATGGACTTGGCCACTGATTTTGGCGTTTAGTTATACCACGCTGGTGCCGGGGCTGGCGGCCACGGTTATCTGGTTTTTACTGGTTGAACGCATTGGCCCGACCCGCGCCGCCAGTTTTCACTTTCTTAACCCGTTCCTCGGCATCGCTATCGCCGCACTTGTGATCCAGGAGACCCTAACGCTGCGTGATATTTTTGGCGTGGCCATTATTACCGCCGGTATTGTTGCCGTTCAGCTTAGCCAGCGGCGCAGGTCTTCGTAACATTTTCTGACAAAAATTTTATGTGACTGTGTGCACAACTCCTCATATGTTACTCTTATGGAATTTATACTTGGATATGGTGCCGGGCTATTAACCCTGATTAACCCCTGCGTGCTGCCGGTTTTGCCTATCGTGCTGGCCTCGGCGGTGCAAAGCCACAAGCACGGCCCATTGGCGCTGGCGGCGGGCATGTCACTGACATTCGTGCTGCTGGGGGTTGGCATTGCAACTTTAGGCAGCCAGATCGGCCTTGATGCAGATCGCGTCAGTCAGATCGGCGCATTGATGATGCTGGCTTTTGGGATGATCCTGCTGGTGCCAAAGCTGAATGCGGAGTTTTCGCTGGCAACTGCCGGTGTTGCGGCGCGCGCAGATAGTGGCGTTGATCAGATCGACCGTTCAGGTTTGCGCGGGCAGTTTCTGGGCGGCACATTGCTTGGCGCGGTTTGGAGCCCTTGCGTTGGTCCCACGCTAGGGGGCGCTATTGCACTGGCTTATCAAGGCGAAAACCTGCTGCGGGCGACCGGTATTATGATAGCGTTTGCATTGGGGATCTCTACGATCATCCTGGCGCTGGGCTACGGCGCCCGCGAGGTTATTATGTCTCGACAAGCCGCCATGCGCGCACTTGCTCAAAAATCAAAACCCGTTATGGGGATCATATTTATTGCCGTTGGCCTGATGATCCTGACCAATTTTCACCACGTAATTGAGGCCTGGCTGCTGGAAATCATGCCCGTCTGGCTGCAAGACCTGTCTGTCGCTTTATAAAAGGAGAATACCCATGAACCGCCGTCATTTTCTGATCACTGCCACGGCACTGACAACATTACCAATTGCCCTCAGCGCCCAAATGGCCCCCGAGGGCTGGCTGGATTATCAACCCGGCATGATCAAATCCCTGTTGGCCGAGGGCAAAACCGTGTTTGTCGATTATTCCGCCAGTTGGTGTTCGACCTGCAAAGCACAAGAACGGGCCGTCACCGCCATTCGCGCTGATAGCGATGCCTATGAAACCATGAGTTATGTGCGCGTAGACTGGGATGAATATGGTCGCCACACCGTCACCACCAGCCGCAAAATTCCCCGCCGCTCTACCCTGTTGGTGCTGCGCGGTGACGCCGAACTCGGCCGTATCGTCGCTGGAACCCGACAAGCGGATATTCAGGCATTGATGGATTTGGGAGCCTCGTAAATGCTGACAACCTGTAGATAAGAACAGGAACAAAATCGCTAAATTCAACGGTTCTAACAACTCGGCAGGTCGTTTCCCTTTAAACCCGCGCGTAGATATCCTCATAGCGCACGATGTCGTCCTCGCCGAGATATGTGCCGCTTTGCACCTCGATCAGGTGCAGATCGACTTTGCCGGGGTTTTCAAGGCGATGCACTGCGCCCAGCGGGATATATGTGGATTGGTTTTCACCCAGCAGGCTTTCATCTTCACCAACCGTTACCAGCGCCGCACCTGTAACCACCACCCAGTGTTCAGCGCGGTGCACGTGGCTTTGCAGAGACAGTTTGGCGCCCGGCTTGACCATGATGCGTTTGACCTGAAACCGATCCCCCAGTGACAGGGTTTCATACCAGCCCCAGGGGCGATAGCACCGCGCGAATTCCGTGGCCTGTTTGGCGCCAAATTCCTTTAGCTGTTCCACGGCGATTCTTACGTCCTGGGTGCGATCTATATCGACAACCAGCACCGCATCGCGGGTGGCCACGGCGACAATATTTTTCAAACCAATGCCAACCAGCCCGATTTCAGGTTCGTCAGAGCGCAACAATGTATTTTCACAATCCACCGACAGCGCATTACCCGTGGTCGCAACCCCGGCGCTATCAGGGCTGCTCTCTTGCCAGACGGTTTTCCATGATCCTAGATCATTCCAGCCACTCTCAATCGGCACAACTTTACCACCCGTGACATGTTCCATGATCGCGTAATCAATAGAGATGTCAGGACTGTCATTATAAGCATCTGAAAGACGAATGAAATCAAGATCCTCGCCCTTTTCTTCAACGGACTTGCTGACAGGCGCGACAACATCCGGGGCATGGGTGGCAAAAGCTTTCAGGATGCTTTGCACCGAAAAACAGAACATGCCGGAATTCCACAGGAAGCGGCCGGTTTTGATCATGTCTTTGGCCGCATTCGCATCGGGTTTTTCAACAAACCTTTTGAAATCCTGCGCCTCTGTAACGCCATCGGCAAGCGCGGTTTCCAGTTCAATATAACCAAATCCGGTCTCGGGGCGTGTGGGTTTTACCCCAAAGGTCACCATTGCCCCTTTGGCTGCGCTATCAGCGGCAACGCGCACCGCTTGCAAAAAGGCCGGTTCATCTTGATGGATGTGGTCCGAGGGTAAAACCAAAATAACGCCGTCAGGGTCTTTTTGCGCAATCACCTGCGCTGCAGCAAGGACCGCAGGGGCCGTATTTCGCCCTTGGGGTTCGATCAGTATCGTCGCGTTGGATACACCGTTTTGCTGTTGCTGCGCGGCAACAATAAAACGAAATTCATTGCCTGTAATAGACATAACCGGGGCAAAATCCGGGCCAGTCACCCGTGTCAGCGTTGTTTCAAACAGGGATTTTCCCTCAACAAAGGGGACAAATTGTTTGGGGTAGGCCTGGCGTGATACCGGCCACAGACGTTTACCGCTGCCGCCACATAAAATTACCGGGTAAATTTTGGGTTTTTTGGACATGAATGTATCCGTTTTAAGATTTTAACGCGGGCTGCGTTTTGCTAAAATACGTTGCAATGTACGGCGATGCATATTCAACCGCCGTGCTGTTTCTGAGACATTTCGGTCACAAAGTTCGAACACACGTTGGATATGCTCCCAGCGCACACGATCTGCAGACATGGGGTTTTCGGGTGGCGGCGGCTTGTTTTCGGGGCGCGCAAGCAAGGCATTCATGATGTCATTGGCATCCGCTGGTTTGGACAGATAATCGGTGGCACCAATTTTTACAGCCGCAACAGCCGTTGCAATTGCGCCATACCCCGTCAGCACAATAATACGCGCATCCATGCGTTTTTCCCGCAGCATTTCAACAACATCGAGACCATTGCCATCTTCAAGACGTAAATCGACAACGGCATAGGCTGGGGGTTTGTTGGCAACAGCGCCCTTACCTTCGGCAATGGATTGCGCCGCAATAACGTCAAACCCGCGTTTTTCCATCGCCCGGGTCAGGCGGCGCAAAAACGGCTCATCGTCATCCAGCAGTAACAGCGTGTTATCATCGCCAATGTCTTGCAGAGCATTCTCTGCCATGCGTATCCCCTTTTTCGTGGTTTTACCGCTATTTACTACGTCTAATCCAACGGAGCGTCCAGCGTTTATAGTTTATCAACGAAACACGCGACACGCTCGGCCATATTCTCTGGGGTTACATCACGGTCAAAATACTCCAAAAAACCGTAATCTGGGGCCATAAGATATGTGAAAGTAGAATGATCCATTAGGTAATTCTCACCCTCGCCATTCTTGGCGGCATACACGCGGTAGGCCTTGATTGCAGCCTTGATTTCAGCCTCCGAGCCGGTTAGCCCGACCATATCTTCATGCAGATATTCCACAAAAGCCCGCAGGGTTTCCGGGTCGTCGCGGGCGGGATCAATGGTTATCATTGCGGGCTTCACCTCAAGCCCGCGTTCGGCGAGCAAGCTTACAGTTTCGGCATTGCGATAGGTATCAAGGGGGCAAACATCAGGACAATATGTATAGCCAAAATAGAGCAATGTGGGGCGGTCAATCACCTCAACATCCGTCACCCGCTTTCCCGTATGATCTATCAGTTCAAACGGCCCACCAATCGCCGCCGCCCCACCGGCCACAGATGTTGCGCGGCACTGGGCGAATTGATCCTGTGACTGGCTCCAGCCATTGCCACTTAGCAAGGATCGAACAGAACCCGGCCATAAGAAAACAACCATGCCAATCCCGATATTAACCAAAACAACAATTGCAATGAGAATTATAGAAATCCGGCGCATCTTACATTCCCTTTATAAATTCTGCGCTTATACTTCCGCTGCTACGTGGATAATTTCAAGCCCTTTTACAAAATTGCGGCATTTATACTTGGCGCTGTTCCATCCCCCTGCTAGTTTTACATCATGCGTGAATTGCCCGCCCTTTTCTTCAATAGTACCGCGCGAAGCGGTTGGTTGCGGCTGCGCACCCTGATTTTGCTGCGCTGGTTGGCAATCGGTGGGCAGGGGGTTGCGTTATTGATGGCAACGCTGGTGTTGAACTTGGATTTGCGGCTGGATTTATGCGTTACGGCCATTGGATTTTCTGTTGCGTTCAACATCATTGCCACCGTTATATTCCCTGAAAACAACCGCTTAAGCGAAAAATCTGCGGCGCTGACATTACTGTTTGATCTTTGCCAGCTAACGGTCCTGTTGTTTCTGACCGGCGGGCTTTCCAATCCGTTTTCAGTCCTGATGCTGACCCCTGTGGTCATTTCTGCAACCACGTTAACCCTGCGGGCAACGGCATTTCTGGCCTTGGTGCTTTTGGGGTTCATCACCGTTATGATCCGATATTTCATCCCCCTTACCACCCAATCCGGGCAGCTTATCCAAATGCCCGAGTTACTGGTTTACGGCACCTGGAGCGCCTTGGTTATATCCGTATTATTCCTGGCCACATATGCGCGGCGGGTAACACTAGAAACATTCTCGATGTCCGAGGCTTTAACCGCGACGCAGCTGGCGCTTGGACGTGAGCAAAAACTAACCGCACTTGGCGGTATGGTCGCCGCAGCGGCCCATGAACTTGGCACACCGCTAGCCACGATAAAACTTACCGCCGCCGAGCTGGCTGATGAACTGTCGGAGCATCCCGAACTGCTTAGCGATGCTAAACTGATTGGCACGCAGGCGGATCGGTGCCGCGATATTTTGCGGGATATGGGGCGCAGTGGCAAAGATGATATGCACCTGCACCATCTGCCTGTATCCGCAGTCGTTACCGAAGCTGCGGAACCACATCTGGAACGCGGCAAAAAGATCATTCTTCGTATTAACGGCACACCAATTGCTGCATTTTCAGAACCACAGCCCCAGATTCCTCGACACCCCGAAATCATCCATGGTTTGCGAAATCTGATCCAGAATGCGGTCGATTTTTCCCGCCATTCCGTCTGGATTGATATCAGCTGGGATGCGCTGGATTTACGTATCCATATTGTCGATGACGGGCCGGGATATCCACCCGAGCTGATTGGGCGCATCGGTGATCCTTTCGTGCGCAAACGCAAAAGCAAACGCACTCCGGCGCGCCCGGATTATGAAGGCATGGGCTTGGGCCTTTTTATCGCCAAAACTTTGCTGGAACGCTCTGGCGCGCGTCTGACATTCGCAAATGCCGACCGTGCGGCACCTTTGGAACACATGCAGGCAACCGGCGCGATGGTCGAGGTCATCTGGAATCGCATAAAGATCGAATCTGACAAGGCTCAAACCCGTGGCCCGCTTGGTTTAAACCAACATATTGTAAATTAAACCGCTGTTAATCTTAGTCGCATAGATTGCTCTTTGATTTTTGGAGGGCATATGACGGCTTTAGATATGATTCGCGAAGGTTCCAGTCTTTGGAATAACCTACCCGCAGGACTGATGTTTATCGGGTTTATATTGCTGTGTGGGCTGGGTTTTTTGCTAACCGCAGCCATACACCGGGCACGGTTTTCTGGGTACAAAGCCGCGCCCGAGACGGAAAAACCGGCGATTAACCCCGCGCAAATTATCTTGGAAAACGCCCCTTTCCCAATCTGGTCTATGGGCACAGATGGCATGCTTGATTACACCAATGCGCAGTATCGCGAAATCGCTGAAAAAACCAATAATTCCGCGTTATTTGCAATGGTTGAGCTGGATAAAAAACAAAAAGTCATCCTTGATGGTACCCCTTGCTGGTTCAGTTTTGCGCAAAATGAGGTGGATGGCAAAATTTTCACCTTTGCCCTGCCCTCAAACGCACTGGCTGAGGCGGAAACCGCCATGAAACGTCTGATGGAAACACTTTCCACAACATTTGCCCATTTGCCCGTCGGTCTGGCCGTATTTGACGTTGATAATACCGTGAAACTATTTAACCCGGCCCTATCTGCATTACTGAATCTGGATCCAACATGGCTAGCGATGCGCCCAAGCATGGCAAGTGTTTTGGAAAAACTGCGGGACAACCAGCATCTGCCAGAGCAGTTGAATTTTCTGGAATGGCGCCGCCTTTTGACGGATATGGAATCGGCTGCACAAAATCAGGGGTATGTTGATCAGTGGAACCTGCCAAATGGCCGTGTTTTGCGGGTCAGCGGACAACCTCACAGTCAGGGTGCATCCACATTTTTATTTGAGGATATTACGGCCCAAATCACGATTGAGCGTCGTCAACACGCAGAAACGGCCCTGAACCAGGCTGTTTTGGATCATGTGACAGACGCGGTTGCTGTGATAAATCCGGCAGGCAATATCGGATTTGCCAATACGGCCTTTGATCATTTGTTTGATCACGCATCAACAGATACGCTTGATATTTGTGGCATCAGCACTCTGGCTGAAAAATGGCCGCAAACGACGAGATTTACAGTATTTTGGACACGCCTGCGAGAATTCATCTCGCAACCCAGCGAACGCATGGCTTGGGAGATTCTGCTGGAACCGCCCATCAGTAAACAAGTCAAGGTATTTCCACTTCCTGATGGCTCTACGCTTGTGTCCTTCACAGAGCCAAAAATCGCCACGGACAGTCAACAAATTATGTCCTTATTCCAGATTGCAGATGCAATGTTTATCGATCCTAAAGAAAGTACGAGTATGACTGATACATTAAACCTGAACGGCCTAACCGACTTTTTGAAACAACGTGATATTACCCTCAACACAGAAGGGTTTTCTCGTGATCACCCCGAGGGTTTAGAGCAAACGAAAACCCGTCGGATCCTTTGGTATCTTACCTTGGCGGCCTCAAATAACTGTCAAAACGGTGGCGAGATATCCCTTTCATCTTCCATGGGTGAAAAGAGCGTGAAAATTACTTGCACCGTTAGCGAAGATGCGGTTTTGATCAACCAAAATAACCACCTTTCGCACAGTTTATTGCGCCAATTGGTGCGACAAGCTGGTGGTGGCGCGGATTGGGTGCTGGATGATACCGCACATCCCCGCACGATTTCATGTATCCTGCCCATTACGGCCACAGCCACTGTGTCACAATTTATGGCGGGAACGGCATAAACCGGCGTATGATATTGCACCCAGAGCTTGCCTTTGGGTGCAATATACCCTTAAACTCGCTCAAGGATAAGAGCAGTTCCTTGTCCGACCCCGACACACATCATGACCAACGGTATCGTCAAGTTGACGGGTCTTCCTCTGATTTATAAACATGCGTCATGAC
>CAYSAZ010000004.1:31481-52260 GCA_964429065.1 uncultured Rhodobacterales bacterium | reverse complement strand
GTGCCGGCCTGTCACGCCGGAGGTCGCGGGTTCGAGCCCCGTCAACCGCGCCATTTTATGCAAAAACTTCTCGCAAGCATTACATGGCTCTGATACATAAATATCCCTTAAAGAGTTGTTTAATATTTTACCTTATTCCACATGTATTGGCTGCCTTGGAGGTGCGGGGATAGCCCAGACATGACCACGTAAGTTCATGGGAACTTTGATAAGGTGAATAATTTTTGGATATTTGCGCAATAAGCCTCGAATTTTGCAGCACTTGTGTTGACCTCTTATGGGGCGAGGCGTAAACCCTACGCGACTCTTGTTTGCTGTGGTTGTAATTGCAGTACGTGCTGATTAAGGAGCGACTATATTGGAAGACCTTCTACGTGAATACCTTCCCATCCTCATATTTTTTGGACTTGCCGTCGCTTTGGCTATTATCCTGTCCATTTCCGCCGTCATAGTTGCGGTACGCAATCCGGATCCGGAAAAGACCTCGACCTATGAATGCGGGTTCAACCCATTTGATGACAGTCGCATGCGCTTTGATGTACGATTCTATCTGGTTGCGATCCTGTTCATCATCTTTGACCTTGAAATCGCCTTCCTGTTTCCCTGGGCTGTGGCCTTTCAACATGTGGGCCTGTTTGGATTTTGGTCAATGATCGTGTTTCTGGGCGTGTTAACCGTTGGTTTCGCTTATGAGTGGAAAAAAGGAGCGTTGGAATGGGATTAGACGCTGGCATGAATTCGGCAGGCGGTGACAAGGATGTTGCCACGGCCACATTGAATGATGAATTGGCCGACAAGGGTTTTTTGCTGACCTCCACGGATGAAATTATCAACTGGGCGCGCACCGGATCTTTGCACTGGATGACATTTGGTCTGGCGTGCTGCGCGGTTGAGATGATCCACACCTCTATGCCGCGCTATGATCTGGAACGTTTCGGCACGGCTCCGCGCGCCTCTCCACGCCAGTCAGATTTAATGATCATAGCGGGTACTTTGACCAATAAAATGGCCCCGGCTTTGCGTAAGGTTTATGACCAGATGCCAGAGCCACGCTACGTTTTATCCATGGGATCATGTGCAAACGGTGGTGGATATTACCATTATTCCTATTCGGTTGTGCGCGGCTGCGATCGCATCGTGCCGGTTGACATCTATGTCCCGGGCTGCCCGCCAACCGCCGAAGCATTGATGTACGGCCTGCTGCAACTACAACGCAAAATCCGCCGCACCGGCACGATAGTTCGATAGGGGAGCCGCATGTCTGACGCACTTACAGAGCTGGCCACAACACTGGAACGCAACCAAAGCGATGCGGTGGTATCAACCGATATAACCCACGGGGCATTAACGGTTGTCGTAACACCGGCCAGCTTGGTGGGGTTTGTAGAATTTCTCAAAACCAACACCGCATGCCAATTCACCACATTGATTGACATAACCGCCGTTGATTACCCGTCGCGCGAAAAACGCTTTGAGGTTGTGTATTTCTTTCTTTCCATGATGCAAAATCAACGTATCCGTGTGAAAATCCATGTTGAGGACGGGGTGCAGGTTGCCAGTATCACCGACCTCTATTCCGCCGCCAACTGGTCGGAACGTGAAGTGTTTGACATGTTCGGTATCACCTTTTCCGACCATCCAGATTTGCGCCGCCTATTGACCGATTACGGATTTGAAGGGCACCCGTTGCGTAAAGATTTCCCCACCACCGGCTATGTGGAAATGCGCTATGACGAGGCGCAAAAACGCTGCATTTACGAACCGGTAACCTTGACCCAAGAATACCGGCAGTTTGATTTCATGTCCCCATGGGAGGGGGCAGAATACATCCTGCCCGGTGATGAAAAGAAGGAAGGTTAGCATGGATGGATCAAACGGCGACATGCTGAGCACAAAACAGAAAATCCGCAATTTCTCGATCAATTTTGGCCCCCAGCACCCGGCGGCGCACGGTGTTTTGCGCATGGTTCTGGAACTGGACGGCGAGATTGTTGAGCGGGTGGACCCTCATATCGGCCTGCTGCACCGTGGCACCGAAAAATTGATGGAAAGCCGCACATATTTGCAAAACCTGCCCTATTTGGACCGCCTGGATTATGTGGCCCCGATGAATCAGGAACATGCATGGTGTTTGGCGATTGAGCGGCTGACAGGCGTGGAAGTGCCGCGTCGTGCCAGCCTGATCCGGGTGTTGTTTTGTGAAATTGGCCGTATTTTGAACCACCTGATGAATGTCGGCTCACAAGCGCTGGACGTCGGGGCTTTGACCCCGAATCTTTGGGGGTTTGAGCAGCGCGAAATGTTGATGACGTTTTATGAACGCGCATGTGGCGCCCGTCTGCACGCCAATTACTTTCGCCCCGGCGGCGTGCATCAGGACCTGCCCGAAGAGCTGATCGCCGATATTGATACATGGTGTGATCAATTTGCGCCATTCCTTGCGGATTTTGAGGGTTTGCTGACAGAAAACCGTATTTTCAAGCAACGCAATGTCGATATCGCCATTGTGACCCAGGAACAGGCGCTTGATTGGGGTATGAGCGGGGTTATGGTGCGCGCCTCTGGCATGGCGTGGGATTTGCGCCGCGCGCAGCCCTATGAATGCTATGATGAATTTGATTTTGATATCCCGATTGGTAAGAACGGCGATTGTTATGACCGCTATCTCTGTCGTCTTGAAGAGATGCGGGAAAGCATTAAGATAATACGTCAAGCCGTTGTTAAACTTAATGAATGCAAAGGTAGCGATATTTTGGCGCGCGGAAAACTGACGCCGCCCAAACGCGGGGATATGAAAACCTCGATGGAAGCGCTGATCCACCATTTCAAACTATACACCGAAGGTTTCCATGTGCCCGCCGGCGAAGTTTATGCCGCCGTGGAGGCTCCGAAAGGGGAATTCGGCGTCTATATCGTCGCCGATGGCACCAACAAGCCGTATCGGGCCAAACTGCGCGCGCCGGGATATTCGCATCTTCAGGCCGTACAGGAAATGGCCAAAGGCCACCAATTGGCCGATGTTGCCGCCATTGTCGGCACTATTGACATCGTTTTCGGGGAGATTGACCGATAATGCTACGCCGACTACACGCTGACCAACCTGATAATTTCGCCTTTAGCCCAGCCAATCAGAAATGGGCCGAAGCGCAGCTGACAAAATTTCCCGAAGGGCGTCAAGCCTCCGGGATTATCCCGCTTTTATGGCGCGCACAAGAACAAGAGGGCTGGCTAAGCAAACCGGCCATTGAACATATCGCCGATATGCTGGGGATGGCCTATATTCGCGCCCTTGAGGTGGCGACTTTTTACTTTATGTTTCAATTACAACCCGTTGGTTCTGTTGCGCATATTCAAATTTGCGGCACGACAAGCTGCATGATTTGCGGGGCCGAGGATCTGATCGGTGTCTGCAAGGAAATTATCGCTGAGAACCCCCATGAGATCAGCAAAAACGGGTTATTTAGCTGGGAAGAGGTGGAATGTCTCGGGGCTTGCACCAACGCGCCCATGGCCCAGATTGGCAAGGATTACTACGAAGATTTAACGGCGGATAAATTTCGTAAAATGCTGAAAGACTTCGCCGCGGGCAAGGTGCCAAAACCGGGGCCGCAAAACGGCCGTTTCGCCGCTGAACCCCTTGGCGGGGCGACCAGTCTTAAGGGCAAAGCAGTTGAGGGGGCGAATGCGTCTGTCGCGTTGGCGCTCGAAATCGGCGACACGGTAAAACGCATAGACGGCACCGAAATTCCGATCCTTACGCCATGGTTGGGCGGGGGTAAAAAATCGGCACCTAAAAAACCAAAATCGACAAAAAAACCGTCGAAATCCGTAGCTAAACTCACGACGAAGCAAAATCAGCCTGAATTGTTGAAAAAACCCCGCAAGGGTGGCGGCGATGATCTTAAACAAATCAAAGGGGTTGGGCCGAAATTTGAGAAAGACCTGAACGCCAAGGGCATCTGGCACTATGATCAGATCGCCAAATGGAACGCCTCGCAGGTTGCATGGGCAGACGAAAACCTGGGCCGTTTCAAGGGGCGTATTAGTCGCGATGGCTGGGTTGAACAAGCCAAAACTCTGGCGGCTGGCGGCACTACGGAATTCTCGAAAAAGGTAAAAAAGGGCGGCGTTTATTGATCGCCTGACATATAAAGAGGGACTATGGACATGACAAATACTTCAAACGGGTCAAACACTTGCTTTGTAATCGGCTTGATTATTGCCGCAGTTATTGTTGGGGTTATCAGCTATTATATCGCGCAATCCGCCCCGCTCTGGATAGCGATAGTGGCTTTTTTGGTGCTGCTCGGGCTTGGATATTGGCTGGTTCAGATGCTGTGTGGTGGCAAAGATGGCGCTACTACCAAGGATATGCCTGCACCCATCCCAAAACCTTCACCCGCACCAGTGCCGGCATCTGTCGATGATACGCCGACGGGCGAAACGAAGCCCGAAATGCTAAGCGCTGCGCGTGACGGTAAAGGCGATGACCTCAAGAAAATCAAGGGCGTGGGGCCGAAAATGGAAAAAATGCTGAACGGCATGGGGTTTTATCATTTTGACCAAATTGCCAGTTGGTCAGCGCAAGAAATTGCCTGGGTTGACGATAATCTAAAAGGTTTCAAGGGCCGTGTTAGTCGCGATAACTGGGCGGATCAGGCCAAAACTCTGGCTGCTGGTGGCGACACCGCGTTTTCGAAAAAAGTTGATAAAGGTGGCGTATATTAACGCCTGTAAGGAGAAGTTGACGTGAGCACGAGCGACCAAAAAGCGCAGATAAAATCAGCCTCGATTGTGATAATCGTGGCGATGATTGGCTGGATGCTCGTTAACTTTCTCGGTGGCAGGCTTGGGCTGGAACCCCGCTATGCGTTTCTGGCCGATTTTGCAGCGATGGCGGCATTTGCCTATGCGTTGATTGTATTATTCAGAGTGTGGCGGCAACGCCAACAAGGAGATTAGGATGCTCGCAGATAAGGACCGTATTTTCACGAACCTTTACGGTATGCAGGATCGCAGCCTGAAAGGGGCGATGGCGCGTGGCGCGTGGGACGGCACGGCCGGGTTCTTGCATCAGGGCCGCGACTGGGTTGTAGAACAAATCAAAGCGTCCGGTTTGCGCGGGCGCGGCGGGGCTGGGTTTCCAACAGGTCTGAAATGGTCTTTCATGCCCAAGGAAAGCGATGGTCGCCCCAGCTATCTGGTTGTAAACGCAGATGAATCCGAGCCGGGGACCTGCAAAGACCGCGAGATTATGCGCCACGATCCCCACAGCTTGATCGAGGGCTGCCTGATCGCCGGTTTCGGCATGGGTGCACATGCGGGCTATATCTATATTCGCGGTGAGTTTATTCGTGAACGTGAAGCCCTGCAAATCGCGATTGATGCGGCATATGCCGCCGGTTTGCTGGGTAAGAATGCGGCTAAATCCGGCTGGGATTTTGATTTGTATCTACACCACGGTGCGGGCGCGTATATTTGCGGCGAAGAAACGGCGCTGCTCGAAAGCCTTGAAGGGCGCAAAGGTATGCCGCGTATGAAGCCGCCATTTCCGGCAGGTGCCGGGCTGTACGGCGCGCCAACGACGGTGAATAACGTTGAATCTATCGCCGTTGTGCCAACAATTTTACGCCGTGGGGCCGACTGGTTTACGACCATGGGGCGGCCAAATAACCACGGAACCAAGCTTTTCGGGATTTCCGGACATGTGGAAAACCCTTGTGTGGTTGAAGAATCCATGTCCATTCCACTGCAAGAACTGCTGGACAAACATTGCGGCGGTGTGCGGGGTGGTTGGAAAAACCTTAAGGCGGTGATCCCGGGCGGTTCCTCCGTGCCACTGTTGCCGGCAGATATCGCCAAAGACGCGATCATGGATTTTGACTGGCTGCGCGAACAGCAATCGGGGCTTGGCACGGCGGCTGTGATTGTGATGGATCAGTCAACGGATGTGATCAAGGCGATCTGGCGGCTGGCGAAGTTTTATAAACACGAAAGCTGCGGCCAGTGCACGCCTTGCCGCGAAGGCACCGGCTGGATGATGCGGGTTATGGATCGCTTGGTTACGGGCGAGGCCGAGTTGGAAGAAATCGATATGCTTTTATCCGTCACCAAACAGGTTGAAGGCCACACGATCTGCGCGCTCGGCGATGCAGCGGCCTGGCCTATCCAAGGGCTGGTGCGCCATTTCAGAAATGAGATCGAGGATCGGATCAAATATCAAAAAACCGGCCGCGTTAGTGCCGTGGCGGCGGAGTAGATTATGACCGACCTTAAAAAAATCATTATCGACGACGTTGAAATCGAAGTTGACGGTGCGATGACCATCCTTCAGGCGGCTGAGGTGGCAGGTATCGAAATTCCGCGGTTCTGTTACCATGAACGCCTTAGCATCGCGGGCAATTGCCGGATGTGTCTGGTCGAGGTTGTCGGTGGCCCGCCCAAACCTGCGGCGTCTTGTGCAATGCAGGTGCGTGATCTACGCCCCGGACCAGAGGGCCAGCCACCGGTGGTTAAAACCAAATCGCCCATGGTCAAAAAGGCCCGTGAAGGGGTGATGGAATTTATGTTGCTCAACCACCCGCTCGATTGTCCGATTTGCGATCAGGGTGGTGAATGTGATTTGCAAGATCAGGCGATGGCTTATGGTGTTGATTTTTCCCGCTCCCGCGAAGCGAAACGTGCGGTAGAAGATTTAAATATCGGGCCGCTTGTCGCCACCACCATGACGCGCTGTATTTCATGTACACGCTGTGTGCGTTTCACCACCGAGGTCGCAGGCCTAAGCGTGATGGGGCAAACCGGGCGCGGGGAGGATGCGGAAATCACCACCTATCTCAACCAGACGCTTGATAGCAATTTGCAAGGCAATATCATTGATTTATGTCCGGTTGGGGCACTGACAAGTAAGCCTTACGCTTTCAGCGCCCGCCCGTGGGAGTTGCGAAAAACCGAAACTATTGACGTAATGGACGCGCTTGGGGCCAACATTCGGGTTGATACCAAAGGGCGCGAAGTTATGCGGATTGTACCGCGCAACCATGACGGCGTGAACGAGGAATGGATCTCCGATAAAAGCCGTTTCATCTGGGATGGGCTGCGGCGCCAACGGCTTGATACACCATATGTGCGCAAAAACGGGAAATTGGAAAAAGCTACGTGGGATCAAGCGTTTAGTGCGATTCTTGATGCTGTGGATGGAAAGAAAATTGCCGCAATTGCCGGTGATCTGGTGCCGGTAGAGGCGATGTATGCCCTTAAAAACCTGATTTCCGGTGCGGGTGGCAATGTGGAATGCCGTGTTGACGGGGCGCAACTGCCAATTGGTGATCGCGCAGCTTATGTGGGCACCGCAACGATTGATGACATTGATAGCGCCGATATGATCCAACTTATCGGGACCAATCCGCGCGTGGAATCGCCGGTTTTAAACGCCCGTATTCGCAAAGCGTGGCTGAACGGGGCGCAGATCGGGCTGGTCGGCGAAGCGGTTGATCTGACGTATGAATATGCACATATCGGCGATGATCGGGCGGCGTTGCAGATGTTGGCGGACAAGAAAATCGGCGCGGCCAAGGATATGAAAACGCTGGTGATTATCGGGCAGGGGGCATTGCTGGGTAAAGACGGCGAAGCGGTGCTTGAGGCAGCAAAACGGTTAAGCGAAAACACGAATTCCAAATTCATGGTGCTGCATACCGCCGCAGCCCGGGTCGGCGGCATGGATATCGGGTTTACCACAAAGGGCGGCATGATCAGCGCGCTTGATAAGGCCGAGGTGATCTATAATCTTGGCGCAGACGAGCTGGACATAGATGCGGGGCCGTTTGTGATTTACCAGGGCAGCCATGGAGATCGCGGCGCACATCGCGCCGATGTTATCTTGCCAGGTGCCGCCTATACCGAAGAATCCGGGATTTTCGTTAACACCGAAGGGCGCCCGCAAATGGCCGAACGCGCCGGATTTGCCCCCGGGGATGCGCGGGAAAACTGGGCTATTATCCGGGCCTTGTCGGCGCATCTGGGGGCAACATTACCCTATGATACACTGGCCGATTTGCGCGCCGCACTGTTTAAAGATATCCCGCATCTGGGCGCGATTGACGAGGTGCCGCAAAATGTGTGGCAGGTGGCAAAGCCCAAAAAACTGGGCGCGGGTGCGTTCAAGAATGCAGTGACGGATTTCTATCAAACCAATCCGATTGCACGGGCATCAAGTGTTATGGCAGAGCTGAGCCAGATAGCCACGACCCCAAAACCAATGGCGGCGGAGTAAGCGCATGGACTTTATGATCAACACATTCGGCCTCTATTTCGGGACATTTCTGGTCATTCTGGGCCAATGTTTACTGGTGGTAGTGCTGATCCTCGTGGCCTTGGCATTCCTGATGTATGGAGACCGCAAAATCTGGGCCGCAGTGCAAATGCGCAAGGGGCCAAACCAGGTCGGGGCGTTTGGGCTGCTGCAATCTTTTGCCGATTTCATCAAATATATCGCCAAAGAGGTGATCGTGCCGGCGGGATCCGACAAGGTTGTGTTCTTTATGGCACCGATGGTCACCTTCATTTTGGCCGTTGTTGTCTGGGCCGTGGTGCCGTTTAACGAGGGTTGGGTGGTTTCCGATATCAACGTCGGAATCTTGTATATCTTCGCGATTTCCTCGCTTGAGGTTTACGGCGTGATCATGGGCGGCTGGGCCTCAAACTCAAAATATGCTTTCCTTGGGTCGTTACGCTCCGCGGCACAGATGATTTCTTACGAGGTCTCGATCGGGCTGATTATCGTTGGCGTGCTGATTTCCACCGGGTCTTTGAACCTATCCGATATCGTGCGCGCCCAAGATGGAAATTACGGCTTTTTCAGCTGGTACTGGCTGCCGCACCTGCCCATGGTCTGGTTGTTTTTCGTCTCGGCACTGGCCGAAACCAACCGCCCACCGTTTGATTTGCCCGAGGCAGAATCCGAACTGGTCGCAGGGTATCAGGTCGAATATTCCTCAACCCCGTTTTTGTTGTTTATGATCGGTGAGCTGATGGCGCTGGTCTTTATGACCGCCATGATGACCATCCTGTTCTTTGGCGGCTGGCTGTCACCTATTCCGGGCTTGCCGGACGGGATATTATGGATGGTCGGCAAAATGCTGTTCTTTTTCTTCTTGTTCTCGATGGTCAAGGCCTTGGTGCCGCGGTATCGCTACGATCAACTTATGCGTCTGGGCTGGAAGGTGTTCTTGCCCCTGTCGCTGGGCTGGGTCGTGCTGGTAGCCGCCTTTGCACAATTCGGCGTGCCCGGCTATGCCCGTTGGGTGGTTGGAGGATGAGGATGCGTATCACATACATCGCCCTTGTTTTGGGCCTGATGGCAGGAACCCTACAAGCGCAGGTGCTGGATGAGGCATTCCCGTTGCCGCTTGCTTGCAGCCAGTCAGATGTGTCGATTGACACACCCGCATGCCCGCTTGAGGCCGTAGTGGAGGCGCTAAATATTCTTAGCCCTGGCTATGTGCGGTCATATCATGACGCCGGTCTCGAAGCTTACGCCATTATGAGCGTGCTTGGACAGATATACACAGCCCTTGGCACCGTTTTTTACGGCGAAGATTGCATAGCAGTGGATGAATCGCTTCACATAATCTTTGAATCGATCAGTTTTTATCTGCCGGATATTGAAAACCTGCCCGATACTGTAGCCGACGACTATCTGCGTTTGGATGGATTTTTCACCAACGCTTTCCAATACCTAGAAAACAAGGGGTGCAAAGCGTGAGTGTTACATTAGAGCGCGTTATCAAAAACTTTCTGCTAAAGGATTTCCTTGGCGGATTTGCACTGGGCATGAAATATTTTTTCCGCCCCAAAGCAACCATCAATTACCCCCATGAAAAAGGCTACCTTAGCCCACGTTTTCGTGGGGAACATGCGCTGCGCCGGTATCCCAACGGCGAAGAACGCTGCATTGCCTGCAAATTATGTGAGGCGATTTGCCCCGCGCAAGCCATTACCATTGATGCCGAACCCCGCGAGGATGGCTCACGTCGCACTACGCGCTATGACATCGATATGACCAAATGCATCTACTGTGGTTTTTGCCAAGAAGCCTGCCCGGTCGATGCCATTGTCGAGGGGCCGAATTTCGAATACGCGACTGAAACCCGCGAAGAACTGTTCTATGACAAAGAAAAATTGCTCGATAACGGTGCCCGCTGGGAAGCCGAGATTGCCCGTAATATCGAGCTGGACGCGCCATATCGGTGAGACACTACATTGCTTTGCACAATAGCAAGGCATGAATGAAAGGAAACGAGATGGTCATTACGACCTTGGCATTTTATCTCTTCGCAAGCGTCGCCGTGGCGTCGGGGGTGTTGGTTATTGTTTCACGAAATCCGGTGCATTCGGTTTTGTGGTTGATCCTGTCGTTTTTCACGGCTGCCGCACTGTTCGTACTGATGGGCGCCGAATTTATCGCCATGTTGCTGCTGATTGTCTATGTGGGTGCGGTGGCGGTGTTGTTCTTGTTCGTGGTGATGATGCTGGATGTGGATTTTGCCAGGCTACGCGGATCGGTCGCACAATACCTGCCGCTTGGCTTGGTTATTGGCTTTATTTTATTGATGGAATTAGCGCTCGTCGTTGGGCATTGGGCCTTTGCAGACAGCGCGCCTTCGTTGCGCCAAGCGGTCATTCCTGATCTGGGCGAGGTCGAAAATACTGTGGCTTTGGGGAAAGTATTATACACCGATTACGTGTATTTGTTCCAAACCGCCGGGCTGATCCTGTTTGTTGCCATGATCGGGGCGATCGTATTAACCATGCGCCACCGTCCAAATGTGAAACGTCAAAATATCGTTGAGCAGATTTATCGTGACCCCAAAGATGCGATTGAAATGGTGGATGTAAAACCGGGGCAAGGTCTATGAAATATTTATCGACATTCGGTTTATCGGGCATAATAATGTGTGGTGCAATCATGGCGAGCGCTGCCATCCTCGCCCCGCAAACGATCATTTCTCAGCGTGAGACCATGCCGTTTGTTAGCAAGTATATCACGGCCAATACCGATGATGCCGGTATCTCTGAAACCTTTCTTTTGCTGGATTGCGAAACCGCGCAAAGCCGGCAGTATTCTATACAATATATGGATGTTTTCACATTCGATGAAGCGACACAAACGGTGCATAAAAGCGATGTTGTGACGGATGTTTTGCTAACCGGTGTGCGTGCCTTGCGCGCCAGGACAAACGGTGTCGATTTTACGGGCATGGCAGAGCTAACGAGCACCGCCGGTTTGATGGTGCTTGAAAATAGCGGAAATCCTGAAGAAGCGGCGCAATTATGCCAACAATTCAACTATTCACCTGATGTTTGGGGTACACAATGATTGGACTTGAACACTATCTAAGCGTTGCGGCAGCCCTGTTTGTGATCGGGATTTTCGGAATATTTCTGAACCGCAAGAATGTCATTGTCATATTGATGTCGGTGGAATTGATGTTGCTGGCTGTGAACATTAATTTCGTAGCGTTTTCAGCGCATCTGGGGGATTTGGTGGGGCAGATTTTCACCCTGTTCATCCTGACCGTTGCTGCCGCCGAAGCCGCGATTGGTCTGGCGATCCTCGTTGTTTTCTACCGTAACCGTGGCGCGATTGACGTTGATGACGTCAATGCGATGAAGGGATAAATCATGCCAACGATTATTCTATTTGGCCCTTTGATAGGTGCTTTGATTGCCGGGTTTGGCTGGCGGATCATTGGCGAGCGGAGTGCGCAATTTCTCACAACAGGCTTGTTGTTTCTGTCGGCATTTTTGTCCTGGATCGTGTTTTTCAGGGATTTCACGGATGTGGAAACCATTGCGATTTTGCGCTGGGTTGAAAGTGGCAGTCTTTCGGTTGATTGGGCTATCCGTATGGATCGCCTAACGGCTGTGATGTTGGTGGTTGTGACCACGGTTTCCAGCCTTGTGCATCTATATTCCATTGGCTACATGAAAGACGACCCACAGTGGAAAGACGGCGAGAGCTATCAGCCCCGGTTTTTTGCATACCTGTCGTTTTTCACCTTTGCCATGCTGATGCTGGTGACCTCGGATAACCTGCTGCAAATGTTCTTTGGCTGGGAAGGGGTTGGCGTTGCCTCGTATCTTTTGATCGGGTTTTACTACCGCAAGCCAAGCGCCAATGCTGCGGCGATGAAGGCCTTTATCGTCAATCGGGTCGGGGATTTCGGTTTTGCCTTGGGGATTTTTGCAATCTATATGATGACCGACAGCATCAATTTTTCGGAAATATTTGTCGCAGGGCATCATCTGTCAGAAGTACAATTCCAGTTTCTTTACATGAATGTTAACGCCGCCGAGGCCATTACGTTACTGCTGTTCATCGGGGCTATGGGCAAATCGGCGCAATTGTTCCTGCACACCTGGCTGCCCGACGCAATGGAGGGGCCAACGCCTGTGTCTGCTCTGATCCATGCGGCCACCATGGTAACGGCGGGGGTATTTTTGGTCGCACGCATGTCGCCGCTGTTTGAATATGCACCGGGCACGTTAACCTTTGTTACTATAATCGGGGCCAGCACCGCATTTGTGGCGGCGACAATCGCATTGGTGCAAAATGACATCAAACGGGTCATCGCCTATTCGACCATGTCGCAACTGGGCTATATGTTTGCCGCGGCCGGTGTCGGGGTCTATCAGGCCGCGATGTTCCATCTGTTTACCCACGCATTTTTCAAAGCCATGCTGTTTCTTGGGGCAGGGTCGGTTATCACTGCGATGCATCATGAACAAGATATGCGTAACTATGGTGCGCTACGCAAAAAAATCCCCATGACCTTTTGGGCAATGATGATCGGCACGCTGGCCATCACCGGGGTCGGCATTCCGCTAACCAATATAGGTCTGGCCGGGTTCTTATCCAAAGATGCGATCATCGAAAGTACATTCGCTGCGGGCAGCAGTGTTGGTATGTATGCCTTCTGGATGCTGGTTCTGGCCGCCGCCATGACCAGTTTTTACAGCTGGCGTTTGATGTTCCTAACATTTTACGGCAGTGAAAAGGGCGACAAACACACCCATGATCACGCCCATGAAAGCCCCATGGTCATGCTAATCCCGCTTGGGGTTCTGGCCCTTGGGGCGGTGTTTGCGGGCATGATGTTTTACGGGGATTTCTTTGGTCATAATGTGGCCGAATTCTTTGGCCCGGCGATTTATACCAACCATGAAACCAATCAGGTGTTGCATGATGCGCATGGCGTGGCAAATTGGGTCAAGGTTGCGCCGTTTGTTGCCATGGTCGTCGGGTTCCTGATCTCGTATCTTTTCTACATCATCAACCCCAATATCCCCAAAGCTCTGGCAGCGCGCAATCCAGCGCTGTACCAGTTTTTGCTGAACAAATGGTATTTTGACGAAGTTTATGATTTCCTGATTGTGCGCCCGGCCCAAAAGCTCGGACATTTCTTGTGGAAAAAGCTGGATGGCAAGGTTATTGACGGCACGATCAACGGCATTGCCATGGGCGTAATTCCGTTCTTGACCCGTGTGGCCGGCAAAGCCCAATCGGGGTATTTATTCCACTATGCATTCGCGATGATCCTGGGACTTGTTGCAATACTTACATGGTTCGCGATTACCGGAGGGGCGCACTGATATGGATTACCTTCTTTCCATTGTTACATTCATGCCATTGTTCGGCGCGGTCGTTTTGCTGGTTGCACTGCGCGGAGATGATGAAATGGCCGTGCGTAACGCCAAGTTACTGGCGCTGTTCACCACTGGCGCGACATTCATCGCCTCTATGTTCATTTATTCCGAATTTGACCCTGCCAACACCAGTTTTCAGATGGTCGAGGAAAAGGCCTGGCTGGCCGGGCTTACCTATAAAATGGGCGTTGACGGGATCAGCATTCTGTTTGTTATGCTCACAACCTTCCTGATGCCGATTGTGATCGGCGCCAGCTGGGGTGTGACGCACCGGGTTAAGGAATATATGATCGCATTTTTGCTGTTGGAGACCCTGATGATTGGGGTGTTCCTGTCGCTCGATCTGGTGCTGTTTTATATCTTCTTTGAGGCAGGCCTGATCCCGATGTTCCTGATTATCGGCATCTGGGGGGGTAAGGATAAAATCTATGCCGCCTTCAAGTTTTTCCTCTATACGTTGCTGGGTTCGGTACTGATGCTGATCGCCATGATCGCTATGTGGTATGAGGCAGGCACTACAGATATCGTGCGCCTGCTTAACCATGAGTTCTCCTCCACTACCATATCGGTATTGGGATGGCAGATCGTTGGTGGCGGGCAAACCCTTATGTGGCTGGCGTTTTTTGCATCCTTTGCCGTAAAAATGCCCATGTGGCCGGTGCATACCTGGCTGCCGGACGCCCACGTGCAGGCCCCAACGGCCGGGTCCGTAGTACTGGCGGCGATCCTGATCAAAATGGGCGGCTACGGGTTCTTGCGATTCAGTTTGCCGATGTTCCCGATCGCCTCGGATATCATGCAGAATTTCGTATTCTTCCTGTCCGTGGCAGCGATTATCCTTACCTCGCTGATCGCGTTGGCACAAACTGATATGAAAAAGCTGATTGCCTATTCCTCTGTTGCGCACATGGGATTCGTGACCATGGGGATATTCGCGTTTAATCAACAGGGGCTGGACGGGGCGATATTTCAGATGATCAGCCACGGCTTTATCTCGGGCGCGCTATTTCTAAGCGTCGGGGTCATTTACGACCGTATGCACACACGCGAAATCGCGGCCTATGGTGGGCTGGCCATTCGTATGCCTGCCTATGCGCTGATCTTCATGCTGTTCACGATGGGCAATGTCGGCTTGCCTGGAACCTCGGGGTTTGTTGGCGAATTTCTGACGCTGGTTGGCGTATTCAAGGTCAACACCTGGGTGGCCTTTGGCGCAACTTTCGGTGTAATTTTGTCAGCAGCCTATGCGTTGTATCTGTATCGCCGCGTTATGTTTGGCGATCTGATTAAAGAAAGTCTAAAAGGCATTGCCGATATGGACCGGCGCGAGAAACTGCTGTTTGCACCGCTGGTATTCTTTACAATCCTGCTGGGTATCTATCCGAGCCTTGTGCTCGATATCATTGGTCCCTCGGTTGAGGCGCTGGTGTATAATTTTGAAACTGTTGTTGGCGCGGCCCAAACCGCCACAAGCCATTGATCGGGTGAAGACATGTTAAGCAACGATATCTCCGTATTTCTGCCCGAACTGCTGCTGGCGCTCTATGCTATGGCGGCACTGATGCTTGGGGTGTTTTCGAAAAATCAGGACGGCGTTTCCAACCTGATCCTGTGGACAACGGCCATGGTTTTTGTGCTATTTGGCCTGTGGATCGGCCTGTCGCCCGAAGGGGTCAGCACCGCCTTTAATGAAGGGTTCATCAATGACGGTTTTGCCCGTTTTGCCAAAGTCGTAATCCTGTGGGGCGGGGCGGCGATTTTGGTGCTCTCAAAGGAATATCTGGTTAAAAACAGCTTGTTGAAATATGAATTTCCGGTGCTGATTACATTGGCGACAGTCGGTATGATGATGATGGTTTCCGCCGGTGATCTTATGTCGCTTTACATGGGGCTGGAACTGCAATCGCTGGCGCTTTATGTGATAGCGGCGTTTCGGCGTGACAGTCTGCGTTCGACCGAGGCAGGGCTGAAATATTTCGTGCTTGGCGCGCTTTCATCGGGGTTGCTGCTTTATGGTGCGTCGCTGATCTACGGCTTTACTGGCACAACATTGTTTAGCGGCATTGCCAGCGTCATCAAGGCCGAAGGTATGTCCCTTGGCCTAACATTCGGCCTTGTTTTCATGGTGACGGGCATCGCATTCAAGGTCTCGGCCGCTCCGTTTCACATGTGGACCCCTGATGTTTATGAGGGATCACCAACTCCGGTTACTGCCTTTTTTGCCACCGCGCCGAAAATGGCGGCGGCGGGTATGCTGGTGCGGGTTTTGCACGGCAGTTTTGGCGATGCGGTTGCCGATTGGCAACAAATCCTGATCCTGCTGTCTATCCTGTCGATATTCCTTGGCTCAATCGCGGCAATTGGTCAAACAAACATCAAACGTCTGATGGCCTATTCTTCAATCGCGCATATGGGTTTTGCGCTGATGGGTTTGGCGGCGGGCACAGAACAAGGCGTGCAATCGCTGCTGATTTACATGGCCGTTTACGTCACCACGAATGTCGGCGTTTTTGCCTTTATTTTGAATATGGAGCGCGACGGGCAGGCGATCACGGATATCAAGTCGTTAAGCATGTATTCACGTGTTGCGCCTGCGCGCAGTCTGGCGTTGATGGCACTGATGCTCAGCCTTGCCGGATTGCCGCCACTGGTCGGCTTTTTGGCCAAACTTTCGGTGCTGTCAGCTGCGATGGATGCGGGGCTTATCTGGCTGGCTGTTGGCGGGGTTATTGGCTCGGTTATAGGAGCGTATTACTATTTGCGGATCGTTTATCTGATGTATTTCGGGGAAAACACTGATCCGTTAAATGGTACGATGCCAGCAATGCACTGGTTGCTTTTGCTTGGCGCATCCGGGGCGATGGTGCTGGGTATCTTTAACATGTTTGGCCTTGAAACCCTTGCCGGAATAGCCGCTTTGACGTTGTTTCCCTAGATGAGCATCTGGCCCGAAGGTGTTGGATGCAAAATTTTTGACACCCTGGATTCCACCAATGCCGAGGCGGTTCGCGGCGCGGCGCACGGCGAGGTTGGCCCGATCTGGTATTTGGCCCTTGAACAGACCCAAAGCCGGGCGCGGCGCGGGCGGCCATGGGATCGTGGTGCCGGCAATTTTTCGGCCAGTCTGCTGATGCGCCCTGATGGTGGTTTGGAACAGGCGGCACTGCGTTCCTTCATTGCCGCACTGGCCCTGCGTGAGGCTTTGATCGAGGTTTGCGGGCGCGATGATCTTTTCACGTTGAAGTGGCCAAATGATGTGTTGTTAAACGGGCGTAAATTGGCGGGAATTCTGCTGGAGAGCGGGCAGGGGTATCTGTGTATCGGTATTGGTGTAAATCTGAGCAGTGAACCTCATCCCGACTTTATTGAATCCGGTGCCATGACCCCGATTTCCTTGCGCAGTGTCACAGGGCTGAATATCTCTCCAGAAGATTTCCTGCCCTCAATTGCCGCCGCTTTTGCGCGCTGGGAGGGGCAGTTCCAGCAATACGGCTTTGCACCGATCCGGCGCGAATGGCTAAACCATGCCACACGGCTGGGCACAAAGGTTAGCGCCAAACTGATGGAGCGCACGGTGGTCGGAACATTTGAGACTATAGACGAAACGGGGGCGATTGTTTTAAATACGCCCAAAGGCCCGGTGCATCTGCCTGCGGCCGAGATATATTTTGAAATGGAACCCTAGATGCTGCTTGCCATTGATGTTGGAAATACAAATGCGGTTTTTGCGGTGCATGATGGTCGTAAAACAATCGGTGAGTGGCGGTGCTCGTCAGATTACCGGCGCACGGCGGATGAATATTTTGTCTGGCTTAAACGGCTGATGGATCATGGCGGGATCACCGGGCAGATTGATGAGGTGATAATTTGTTCCAGCGTACCTCGGGTGGTGTTTAATTTGCGGGTGCTGGCGGATCGATATTTCAACTGTCGCCCGATGGTGGTGGGCAAGCCCGAGGTGGACCTCGGCGTGCCGATCCGGGTGGATGCAGGTACTGGCATCGGGCCGGATCGCCTGGCCAATACGGTTGCGGCGTATGATTTATACGGCGCCAACACCATCGTTGTCGATTTTGGCACTGCAACCAATTTTGATGTTGTCGGCCATGACGGCGCTTATGAGGGCGGCGTGATTGCGCCCGGCGTTAACCTGTCGTTGCGCGCCATGCACGAGGTTGCTGCCGCCTTGCCCCATGTTGATGTCTCCAAGCCGGATAAAATTGTCGGCACGAATACAGTTGCATGTATGCAGTCAGGCATCTATTGGGGCTATATTGGCCTGATTGAGGGCCTTTGTGAACGGATCGCGGATGAACGCGGTCATGAAATGAAAATAGTTGGAACAGGTGGATTGGCCACGCTGTTCGCACAGGATTGCAAGGTCCTGGTAGAAATTAATACAGAGCTGACGATCCACGGATTAGTGTTGATCGCCGCCTTAAACAGAAAGAAATCTAATGAGTAACAAAGATCGTCTGATCTATCTGCCCCTCGGTGGGGCGGGTGAAATTGGCATGAATATGTATCTTTATGGCTATGGGCCAAAGGATAATGAACGCTATATTCTGGTAGATGTCGGGGTGACATTCCCTGATATGGACAGCACACCGGGTGTTGATCTGATCATGGCAGACCCCGAATATATCGTGGCGCGGGCTGATCGCCTCGACGCGGTGATTATCACCCACGCCCATGAGGACCACATCGGCGCTGTGGGTTTGTTGTTTCCAAAACTGCAAGCACCGATATATGCACGCAAATTCACAGCCGCGATTGCGCGCAATAAAATGGAACGTTACGGGCAAGACCCGGAAATGGTGCATGTAGCGGATATATGGCCCGCGCAGATTGATATCGGCCCGTTCAAGGTCGGCTTTTTACCCATTGCCCATTCCATCCCCGAAGCCTCGGCACTGGTGATTGACACGCCAGCCGGGCGGGTGGTGCATACGGGCGATTTCAAAACCGACCCGACACCGTTGGTAGGTGAACCGTTTGATCCCAAGCTGATGAAATCCGTGGCAAAGGGTGGCGTTTTGGCGCTTGTTTGCGATTCCACCAATGTGTTTTCCAAAGACCCCGGGCGCTCCGAAGCTGCGATTTCGCCGGATATCAACACACTTATGGCCACGGCAAAGGGCATGGTTGTGGCCACGACCTTTGGTTCCAACGTAGCGCGCCTGAAAACACTGGCACAAGCGGCGGCGGATCAGGGGCGTTCTGTTATCGTCGTTGGTCGCGCCATGGACACGATGATTAAAAACGCTTTTGCCACAGATGTGATGACGGATTTCCCACCTATCGTTGCTGTAGAGGATGCCGATGACATCCCGCGTGACCAACTGCTGGTGCTGGCAACCGGCTCGCAAGGCGAGCGGCGCGCCGCAACCGCCGGGCTGGCACGCGGCAAGTACCGTGGCCTTGAGATGAAAGCCGGGGACACGTTCCTGTTTTCCTCTAAAACCATCCCGGGTAATGAGAATTCCGTGTCCTTTATCCTCAATCAACTCGCCGAAAAAGGCGTGACAGTGATTGACGACAGCGACGGGCGCTACCACGTGTCTGGCCACGCCAACCGCCCCGATCTGGAACAGATGCATGAGCTGATACAAGCCGAAATGGTTATCCCGATGCACGGGCAATACCGGCATTTGCGTGAACACGCCGAGGTGGTGCAAGCCAAAGGTCAAAAGGCGGTGATTGCGCCAAACGGCACGATGCTGGATTTGACCAAAAACGGCAAAATCATCGAGCAAATCGAAACCGGGCGCACCTATCTTGACGGTAAACAACTGATCGGCGCGTTTGACGGCATCGTGCGTGAACGGGTGCAAATGGCGCTGCGGGGCCACGTTGTGGTGTCCTTGGTGCTGGAAGATGACGGCAGCCTGATCGACGGCGTCTGGGTGGAAACCGTGGGCTTGCCCGAAGATGCGCGCACCACAGGCAGCCTGTCAGAGCAAATTGAGCTGGCCATTGACAAAGCCCTTGCAAAGGCTGCGCGCAAAACGCTGAACAATGACGAGGCAATTGAAATTCTGGTTACCAAGGCCAGCAACAATATCTGCAAAGATCAGGTGGGCAAAAAACCCGTATGCACAGTTCTGATCAACCGTCTGGTTGCGGACTGATGACGGGACTTAATGGCTGATAATTCGACAAAATACGCTTGCAATCCCCTTGGCCTTGGGCTATTTGGCCCTCACTGAAATCCACAGGCGGGGTTGCGGCTTTTGAGGGAGAAATCCTTGAACGTCCACCGGTTGGGGCCAATATTGGCGCCTTCTCCCTGCTGAGGCTAAACCGGAAAGGTATATTACAATGGCTCTACCCGAGTTCACATTGCGCCAGCTATTAGAAGCAGGCGTGCATTTTGGTCACCAGACACACCGTTGGAATCCGCGCATGGACCGGTATATTTACGGCGCGCGCAATGGCATCCACATCATGGATCTAACGCAGACGGTTCCTCTGCTGGATCAGGCTTTGGCCGCCGTGCAAGCCGTTGCCGCCAAAGGTGGGCGCATTTTGTTTGTGGGCACAAAGCGTCAGGCACAAAAGGCAATTCTGGATGCCGCTGAACGTTCGGCGCAATATTACATGAACCACCGTTGGTTGGGTGGCACGCTGACCAACTGGCAGACCGTTTCCAAATCCATCACCCGTCTTAAGCAATATGACGAGCGTCTTGAGAACGGCAGCGAAGGTCTGACCAAGAAAGAATTGCTGAAAATCACCCGTGAGCAGACAAAACTGCAAGCATCCTTGGGCGGCATTCGTGAAATGGGCGGCACCCCGGATATTTTGTTTGTGATCGACACCAACAAGGAATCCCTGGCGATTGCCGAGGCGCGCAAACTGGGCATTCCGGTGATTGCGGTTCTGGATACGAACTCGGATCCGGTTGGCATTGATTACCCGATTCCAGGTAATGACGATGCGGCCCGTTCAATCGCGCTTTACTGTGATCTGATCGCGCGTGCCGCGCTTGATGGAATGGCAGCACAGCTTGGGCAATCAGGTGTTGATGTTGGCGCAATGGAAGACGCGCCGGTTGAAGAGCTTGTGG
>CAYSAZ010000004.1:0-31381 GCA_964429065.1 uncultured Rhodobacterales bacterium | reverse complement strand
AAGAACCCGTAGCCGAGACCCCAGCGGTTGAAGAGCCAAAGGTCGAGGAAGCTCCGGCAAAAGCTGAAAAAGCCAAGCCGGCGAAAAAAGCAACTGCTAAAAAGGCTCCGGCGAAAAAGGCTCCGGCTGAAAAAACCGAGACTAAAGCCAAGGCACCTGCCAAAGCTAAAGCACCTGCTAAGAAAGCAAAAGAGTAGGCAACTATTCCCGCTGCTTGCAAAATGCCGGCAGCGGACACATATGCATTATCAGTGCGGTTTTGACATATAGTCAAACCGCTAATTTACGTTAGGAGAGCAGTGATGGCTATCACCGCAGCAATGGTTAAGGAACTGCGCGACACGACCGCCGCAGGCATGATGGACGCGAAAAAAGCATTAATGGCGACCGATGGTGACATGGAGGCCGCGATCGACTGGCTGCGCACCAAAGGTTTGGCGAAAGCGGCCAAGAAATCCGGGCGCACAGCCGCCGAGGGTCTTGTTGGCGTTGCCGTATCGGGCGGTGTTGGCGTGGCGGTTGAGGTGAATTCCGAAACCGATTTCGTCGCGAAAAATGCCGAATTTCAAAACATGGTCAGCGATATCACCAAGGTTGCCCTTGGGGTGAGCGATGTTGAGGCGCTGAAAGCTGCTGATCTGGGTGGCAAGTCCGTAGAGGCCGTCGTGACCTCAAAAATTGCCACTATTGGCGAAAACATGTCGGTGCGGCGCATGGCGCGCATTGAGGGCGATTCAGTTGCCTCATATGTGCATAATGCGGCGGCGGATAACCTTGGGTTGATCGGGGTGCTTGTCGGCGTCAAAGGTGATGACACAAACGGCGTTGCCAAGCAAATCGCCATGCATATTGCGGCGGTAAACCCGGCTGCTTTGTCTGAATCTGACATGGACCCGGTAGTCGTTGCCCGCGAGGAGAAAATCCTGACGGAGCAAGCACAGGAATCCGGCAAGCCTGACAATATTATTCAAGGTATGATCAAAGGTCGTATGAAGAAATTCTATCAAGAAGTAACACTTTTGAACCAGAAATTCGTCATAAACCCTGATATTACGGTTGCTGAAGCGGCCAAGGAAGGCGGTATCGAAATTACCGGCTTTGCCTATGTTCGGGTTGGTGACGGGATCGAAAAGATCGAGGAAGATTTTGCAGCAGAAGTTGCGAAAACCATGGGCAGCTAATTGCTGAAAACCCATGTGATCAGGGCGCTGTGGCTTGAATAGCCGCCGCGCCCTTTTTTGTCGTTGAAATCAGCACCGTTTTCAGCCATCTTGCCCCAAATCAATAACAGGAGATTCTCACGATGCCGGATGGGGAAACTGAGACCACGCCGCAGTACAAACGTGTATTGCTGAAAATATCAGGCGAGGCGTTGATGGGAGATCAACAATTCGGCCTGCACCCGCCCACAGTTGAACGCATCGCGCGCGAGATCAAAAAGGTCCACGACACCGGTGTCGAGATTTGTCTGGTGATCGGGGGGGGGAATATTTTTCGCGGTCTGCAAGGCAGCGCCCAGGGTATGGAGCGCACCACCGCTGATTATATGGGCATGCTGGGCACGGTGATGAATGCGCTGGGGATGCAAGGGGCGCTGGAGGCGTTGAAAATCCACACCCGCGTAATTTCCGCCATCCCGATGGATCAGGTTTGTGAGCCCTATATCCGCCGTCGCGCCGTGCGCCACCTTGAGAAAAAGCGCGTTTGCATTTTTGCAGCAGGCACCGGAAACCCCTATTTTACAACAGATACCGCCGCGACCTTACGCGCCTCTGAGATGAAATGCGAGGCGGTGATCAAGGGTACACAAGTTGACGGAATTTATGATTGCGACCCGAAAACCAACCCGGACGCCAAACATTACGCGCGCGTTTCCTATGATACGGTTTTGCAAAAAAACCTGAAAGTCATGGATGCCTCGGCGATTGCTTTGGCGCGGGATAACCGATTGCCGATCATCGTGTTTTCGCTCAATGCCCCGGGGGGATTTTTAGGCATCCTAAACGGGCAGGGCACATTCACGGTTGTTGATGCTGGCTGAACCTGCGAGGAAAATATCATGTCTGATGAAATTGAAGATGTCGATCTGGATGATCTGGAAAAACGCATGACGGGTGCGTTGAATTCGCTGAAACACGACTTTAATTCCCTGCGCACGGGGCGGGCCTCGGCGTCGATGCTCGATGCTATTATGGTTGATGCTTATGGCTCTGCGACGCCAATAAATCAGGTGGCAACCATTAATGTACCCGAGCCGCGTATGGTATCGGTCAATGTTTGGGATAAAACCATGGTTGCGGCGGTCGATAAAGCGATCCGCCAGTCTGGTCTGGGGCTAAACCCGGTGATGGACGGCACGACCCTGCGTCTGCCAATCCCCGAGCTTAACGAAGAGCGGCGCCGCGAGCTGTCCAAACTAGCCGGACAATACGCCGAAAATGCCCGTATTTCGGTGCGAAATGTGCGCAAGGACGGTATGGATCACCTTAAAAAGGCCAAAGACAATATATCTGAGGATGACAGTAAAATCTGGGCCGATGAGATTCAGGACCTGACAGATAAGGCCATCGCCAATATCGACACGGCTCTGGACAGCAAACAAACAGAAATCATGCAAGTATAGATAGGTTTTGCTGTGCGCAATATGGGCGACTACTGAATGAATTTGACGGCGGATAAATTCCCGGACCTTTGGACGCGCGTGCTGTCCTCTGTCGCGATGGTGGCGCTTAGCGTCGGTATTTTCTGGCTTGGCGGCTATTGGGTGGCGGCGTATCTGACCATTGGCGTTTGGGGGATGTATTGGGAATATCAGCGTGTGCTGCGCGATATTTCCAAACGTTCCCCGGTTGATTTGGGCGTGATGGTGCTGACGGCACTTATCGCCATGGGCGTTGCCTATATTTATGGCTGGGTTGCCAGTGTTCTGGTGCTGGGCATTGGTGCAATTTTGCTTTTTCGCCGTGATGTTGTGCAATGGCTTTGGTTATCGGGTGGCGTGCTTTATATTGGCGGTGCGGCGACGGCGTTATTGGTGATATTCCAGTCCTCGCACGGGCTTTTTAGTGTATTTTGGATACTTGTGGTTGTTGCCTTGTCAGATATCGGCGGATATTTCGCCGGGCGTTTGTTTGGTGGGCCAAAACTATGGCCTGCCATTAGCCCGAAAAAAACATGGGCCGGCACGATCGGCGGCTGGGTTTTGGCTGGGTTGGCAGGGCTGTTGTTGGGCATATTTGGCCCTGAATCCATCGGGAAATCCGTGGGAATTTCCTTAATATTAACTCTGGCGGCACAAAGCGGGGATTTACTGGAATCCTGGCTAAAACGGCGCAAAAATGTCAAAGATGCCAGTGATATTATCCCTGGCCACGGCGGATTACTTGATCGTCTTGACGGATTAATCGCTGCCGTTTTGGTGTTCTTTTTGATCCAGAGTGTATTTTATGCGTAAATCAGTCAGTATTTTCGGCGCCACCGGATCGGTAGGCTGTCAGACAGTTGATTTACTGATGCGTCAGGGGGGGGCTGAAAATTATGATGTGCGTGTTGTAACAGGCGCAAAAAACATCCCCCTTTTGGCCGCGCATGCCAAATTATTGCAATCTGATATGGCCGTTACGGCGGATAGCACGCAGATCGATGCGTTGAAATCCGCACTGAAGGGAACTGATATCAAGGTTTCGGGCGGCGCAGCGGCAATCCGTGATGTTGCTACGATCAAGGTTGACTGGGCTTTATCGGGTATCGTCGGCTCAGCCGGGGTTGCTCCGACGTTGAATATGGCAAAATCGGCGAAAACGCTGGCACTGGCAAATAAGGAGACGCTCGTTTGCGCCGGGGAATTATTGCTGAAAACATGTGCTGACAACGCCTGTCAGCTATTGCCTGTAGACAGCGAGCACAGCGCGATTTTTCAAGCATTACAAGGCGCAAAACAATCTCAAATTGCCCGAATTATCCTGACATCTTCAGGCGGGCCGTTTCGCGACTGGACCCTTGAACAGATGCGTAAAGCTACGTTGGAACAAGCCGTCGCACACCCGAATTTTGCCATGGGGCAACGCATATCGATTGATTCCGCAACTATGTTTAATAAAGCACTGGAAGTAATTGAAGCAAAACAACTTTTCGGTGTACCTGCGCAAAACATTGAGGTCGTGGTACATCGCCAGCAAATTATCCATTCAATGGTTGAATATGCGGATCATTCGATCATTGCCCAGCTCGGCGCACCTGATATGCGCGGGGCGATTGGATATGCGCTGAACTGGCCTGATCGTAAAGCCCTGCCTGTGGATCGACTGGATTTTGGCACAATTGGGCAATTGGATTTTAGCACACCTGATATGGCACGGTTTCCGGCCTTGCGACTGGCACAGCGCACCTTGGAAATCGGCGGGCTGGCAGGCACTGTTTTTAACGCTGCCAAAGAAATCGCGCTGGATCGCTTTATTTCGGGTGAAATCGGCTTTCTTGATATGGCCGAACTGGTTGAATATGTGCAAGAAGACCTCCATCTGATATCGGGTGGCACGCAAAGTCTGGAAGGGCTGGGGGTGGTCATGAATATCGATGAAATGGCTCGTAATACTGGCCGCAAATGGAATCCAGTGGCCTAGGAGAATACTTTGGAATTAATCTCAGAAATCCCGATATTCGGTGAATTTATCTCTACTATTATTACCTTTGTTGCGGTTTTGGGGATCGTTGTTTTTGTCCATGAATACGGGCACTATATCGTCGGGCGCTGGTCTGGTATCCATGCCGAGGTGTTTTCTATGGGTTTTGGTCCGGTGATTTGGTCACGCCGTGATAAACGTGGTACAAAATGGCAGGTTTCGGCCATTCCGATCGGCGGGTATGTCAAGTTTCTTGGCGATAGAAACGCAGCCAGTGTTGCGGATGAGAGCGCCGTTGCCAAAATGCCCGATCATGAACGTGATCGCAGTTTTCCCGCCGCCAAATTATACAAACGCATCCTGACGATTCTGGCGGGGCCGGTTGCCAATTTTGTCTTGTCGAGTGTGATATTCACAGGCCTTGCTTTTTGGCACGGTGTTGCAAGTGAAAAGCCACTGGTTGGTGAAATGCTCGCCTTTCCCGAGGGGGCGTATAATCTGCAAACCGGCGATGAAATCCTGGCGATTGAAGGGCAAACGGTCACGGATTTCAGCGAGGTCTATCAAATATCTTCAAAAATGAACCCGCCAAGTGATATGAATATCCTGGTGTTGCGCGATGGTCTGGAAAAACAGGTGCTTTCCCCCTATCTTTTCCCCGCGGCGGTTTACGCCGTTTCACCAATGTCAGCGGCCAGTAAAGCCGGGTTTCGCAAAGGGGATATTATTCTAAAGTTGGCAGACATACCGATCACCACGTTTTCGGATCTTATAGATGTGGTTAAAAATGCCGCAGATCGCGAAATCACCGCCGTAATCTGGCGTGCCGGGCAAGAGCTTGAATTACAAGTCACCCCTGTCACCACAGAGTTTCAAAACTCCGAAGGGGGCTTTGAAAAACGTGTGATGATCGGCATAAGCGGCGCACCAGCCTTTTTGCCCTTAACCACAACCCCGAACCTGTTTCAGGCTGTAACAATGGGTGTGGCACGGGTTGGTGATGTGATTTCGGGATCATTCAATGCCCTTAAACATATATTCCTGGGCAACCTCAGCGCCTCGAATTTGCAAGGGCCTCTTGGCATTGCGCAAATATCAAAAGAAGCAGCAAATCAAGGGGTTATAGTATTTATTTCACTTGTAGCATTAATTTCCACGGGCATTGGCATGTTCAATTTATTCCCGATTCCGATGCTCGATGGCGGGCATCTGGTTTTTTACAGTATTGAGGCCATACGGGGACGCCCGCTCGCCAATAAAACAATTCAGATATCTGTATCAATTGGACTCGCCACGGTGCTGTTATTAATGGTATTTGTGACCTACAACGACATTCTACGATTATGATGTGTTTGGGGAAATAAACGGTCGGTGTTGCTATCGGCATAAAAATAGGCGAGTAATTTATGAAACGTCAATTGGTTAACAAACTCAATATAAGGCCTTGTATTTTAAGTTTTTTTCTTGGAATCGCGGTTGTTACGCCATTCGTTTCTACATTAATTTTACCCAATTCTGCGCAAGCGGCCGTTATCTCGCGCATCACAGTTGAAGGGAATCAGCTGATTCCTTCAGATACGATTCGTGACTTTGCCGGCATCAATTTTGGCGAAAACCTGTCTTCGGCAGATATTAACGCCGTTTTGCGACGTCTCTATGATAGTGGCATGTTCGAAAATGTTGACCTGCGCGTTTCCGGATCAACCCTGATCATTCAGGTCATCGAAAACCCGACCGTTAACATTGTCGCTTTTGAAGGCAATAAATCGATCAAAGACGCGATGTTGGCAGCGATCGTTTCTTCAAGCGCCAGCCGCCCCTATAATCGCCTGACCGCCGAGGCTGACGCCCAGCGTATTTCGCAAATCTATGGGCAAAAAGGTTATACGGGCGCATCCGTACATCCGGTTATTATTCCGGTCTCCGAGGGGCGGGTGAACCTGGTTTTTGAAGTCACGGAATCCGCCATTACTGCTGTAAACAAGGTGAATTTCATCGGAAACTCCGCCATTTCTGATCGCCGTTTGCGCGGGGCAATTGACACGAATGAATCAAATTTTCTGTCTTTCCTGCTTGGCCATAGCACAGTTGATTCCGGACAAGTTGCCCGCGACAGCCAAAACCTGCGTGAATATTACACCAACCGTGGTTTCATTGATTTTGAAGTGCTTTCGGCCGTTCCCGAACTTTCGGCTGACCGCAGCGCCTATTACCTGACGTTTACCCTAAACGAGGGGTTCAAATATAATTTCGGGCAAGCCAGCGTATCCTCATCGGTGAACGGTGTTAATGCCGCGGATTTCGAAGGGTATCTCGACATCCAATCCGGGCAGGTCTACCGGGCTAAAGATATTCGTGATGTTATTGAACGCATCGAGGAGGAGGCCGTGCGCCGGGGGCTGCCCTTCCTGCGCGTTTCACCGAATTTCACCAAAAATGCGCAAAACCGCACTGTAGATGTGAACTTTGAGCTGCTGAACGGCCGTCGGGTTTACATTGAACGTATCGATATTGGTGGCAATACCAGTACTCGTGAACGGGTTATCCGTCGGCAGTTTGATTTTGTTGAGGGCGATGCCTTTAACCGTCGTAAAATGGCTGAAGCTGCGGATAAGCTGCGTGCGCTTGGTATCTTTGGCAATGCAAATGTGACCCTGCGCGAGGGTTCCTCGTCTGATAAAGCCATCGTGAATGTTGAGGTTGAAGAAAAGGCTACCGGCCGTGTTGGTTTTGGCTTCGGGTACTCTTCGGATTCGGGTTTTAACGGTTCTGTATCGTTGTCGGAGAAAAACTTTCTTGGACGCGGACAAGCCTTTAATCTTGAACTTTCATTGGCCCAACGTTCAAAAACCTTTGCGTTCAGTTTCACCGAACCCGCCCTTTTCAACCGTGATCTGTCGGCGGGTATCAGCGTCTATTATCGCGATGTTGACAGAACAGAATCCTCATTTCAAACCACGGATATAGGCATCGAGCCCAGCATCGGTTTTGCGCTTGGGGAGTATACGAACCTGAATATCAATTACCGGCTCTCCTTAAATGAAATTCGCGGCGTTGATTCAAATCCGCTTAACGCATCACCAATTATTTTCGCGGAACAAGGTGCGCTGCTTACCTCTGCGCTTGGGGCTACGTTAACCTATGACCGCCGCAATTCGCGCGTTGAACCCACGGGGGGCTATTTTGTTAGCCTTAAGGGCGAATATGCCGGCCTTGGCGGCGATGTGAGCTATACCAAAACCGTGGCCCGCGCCAAAGGATATTACGCGATTTTTGATGATAGCGTGATCCTGTCCGCGGAACTTGAGGGGGGGGCGTTGCTGTCAACAGGCAATGGCACCCGGATTACGGATCGCTTCTTTCTTGGCGGAAATTCATTCAAAGGTTTTGCCACCGGCGGTGTTGGTCCACGCGACACCTCGACGGTTAATGACGATGCCTTGGGGGGTAATTTTTACGGAATTGCCCGTGTGCAAGGCAGCTTCCCCCTTGGCCTGCCAGAGGATTTTGGCATCTTTGGCGGCGCTTTCATTGAGGGTGGCTCTGTTTGGGGCTTGAACACTGCTCCGGGCATTGATGACGCGATGCATTTGCGCGCATCTGCTGGTCTTAGCCTGTTCTGGTCCACGCCTATTGGCCCACTTGAATTCAGCTATGCGTTTCCGTTTCAGCATGAAAGCTACGACAAAACCCAGAATTTCAGCGTATCCATCGGAACACGCTTCTAACGGGAGGCCGTCGTGCAGGCACAAAGCGGCGTAATTCGCCTTTTCATAGTGCTGGTAATGGCCCTAAGCACCTTTGGGAGCCACGCCTCTGGACAGGGTAATTTCCCGACAGTTTTCCCGCTTCCTGTGCTTATTCTGGATCGCGATGTCTTGTTTTCTGAATCCCAGTTGGGCAAAGCAATCGTTACGGTTGAGCTGGAAACCCAGCGAAAAGTGCTGGATAACAGGCGCGACATCGTAGTGGCATTTGAAAATGAGGAAAAAGAGCTGACCGAGCTTCGCGCAAATACGCTGGGTGAGGAATTTCAGCTTTTGTCAAACGATTTCGATGCTCGCGTACAAGCCATGCGTGAGGAACAGTTAGCGATTGATGTGAAAATGCAAACGGACACAGAACGCAACCGTCTTAGGTTTTTCGGCCTGTCTGCCCCATATTTAAGTGAAATCATGCAAAAATATAACGCCATAGCTATTTTGGACAAAAGAACAGTGCTATTATTCAATAAAGAGATGGATATCACGGCTGAGGCGATTAAACTGCTTGATATTGCCTATGCAGCTGATCCAACGATGCTTGTGGAGAAGGAGTAATCATGCCAAATGATATCAACAAGACTGGGGCACAGAGCGCAGATATTGCAGAAATTATGCGTCTTATCCCGCATCGCTATCCGTTTTTGTTGATCGATGCGGTCAAAGATATCAGGCTTGGGGAATATGCTGTGGGCAAAAAGATGGTCAGCATGAATGAACCATTTTTCCAAGGTCATTTCCCCGGAAAACCAATTATGCCGGGCGTTCTGATTGTTGAGGCATTGGCCCAAACATCGGCGGTGCTGGTCTCCAAGACGCTAAATTTGATCGATACGGGCGTGATGGTGTATTTTATGACCATGGATAAAACCAAGTTTCGCCAGATGGTTATCCCGGGGGATGTATTGGAATTGCATGTCACAACAATACGTCAACGCAGAAAAATCTGGAAGTTTTGGGGCGAAGCCAAGGTTAACGGTAAAATCGTTGCAGAATGTGAATTCTCGGCCATGATCGCCATGCCCGATGATGCAGACAAGAGCTGACAATCGTGATTGATAAAACCGCAAATATCCATGCGTCTTCTGTGATCGAGGATGGCGCGCACATCGCTGCTGATTGCAAAATTGGCCCGTTTTGCCATATCGGAGCGCATGTAAAAATCGCTGCCGGTTGTGCATTACTAAGCCATGTGGTTATTGCCGGCCATACCAGTATTGGCCCCAAAACCCGCATTTGGCCCTTTGCCTCCCTTGGGCATCAACCCCAGGATTTGAAATTTAATGGCGAGGAAACGACACTGGAAATCGGGGCGCGGTGCATGATCCGCGAAGGTGTTTCAATGAACCCGGGCACTAGCGGTGGCGGCGGGGTTACGCGTATTGGGGATGATTGCCTATTCATGCTTGGAACACATGTTGGGCATGATTGCATGGTCGGTGATCGCGTTATCATGGCCAATAATGCCTCACTTGCCGGGCATGTTATCATTGAAGACGATGTGATTATCGGCGGACTTTCTGGCGTGCATCAGTTTTGTAAAATTGGGCGCGGGGCGGTGATTGGTGCGGTGGCGATGGTCACGAATGATGTTATTCCTTACGGGGCGGTTGTTTCAAAACGCCCCGATTTATCGGGCCTCAATCTGGTGGGTCTGAAACGCAAAGGTATTGATAAAACGACAATAAACGGGTTGCGGGCCGCATTTAGCGATGTTTTTCGTGATGAAGGTACGCTCAAGACCCGCATAGGGGCCGCGCGAAAAAAATATCCCGATAACCCGCTGGTCGCCGAGGTTCTTGATTTTCTGGACGCCAAAAGCACCCGCTCATTTCTGTTGCCGCGCGCGGACAAATGAGCGGTGGTTTAGCCATTGTCAGCGGGCGTGGCGATCTACCGCGTCTGATTGCACAGGCATGCCAGCGCAGTGGGCGCACCTATCTCGTTGTTGTTTTTGCAGGTACAAAACTTGACTGGCTAGATGGGCATCCAAATGTCGAAATTACCTTTGAAAAACAAGGTAAATTGATCAAGACAATTCGCGATTCCGGTTGTACTTCGATAACTTTTGCCGGGGCCATCGCGCGCCCGCACGTCAATCCGTTGAAATTTGATGGCCATGGCATGAAGCTTTTGACAAAAGTGCTGGGGGCAAAAAAACAGGGTGATGACGGCAGTTTACGCATTATTCTAACCTATTATGAAGCGCAGGGTTTTAAAATCGAAGCCCCGCATGAAATCCTGCCAAACCTTGTGCCGGATGCAGGCGTCCTTGGCAAAATCACTCCATCTGAAGTGGATAAGAGCGATGCGGAACGTGCGGCAGAAATCGTGCAGGGGCTTGGTGCGCTTGACCTGGGGCAGGGGGCGGTGGTGGCCAAAGGCATTTGTCTGGGGCTGGAAACCGTGCAGGGTACGGATTCTATGCTGGCATATGTTGCGCAAAACCGTGCCAATTTTCCGGCAAAACGGGCCAAGGGTATCTTGCTGAAATCCGCAAAACCAGGGCAGGATTTGCGGATTGATTTGCCGGCAATTGGCATTGAAACCATTCGCCACGCACATGCTGCCGGTCTTTCGGGTGTGGTCATCACCGCTGGATGTGTGATGATCCTTGAGCGCGCACAAACCCTTGCCGAGGCTGATAAATTGGGTATGTTTATATGGGCGCGCCCTGTGAAATGACCCCAAAACCAACATTCTGCCTGATTGCCGGGGAACCATCTGGTGACCGACTTGGCGCGGCATTAATGGCTGGGTTAAAAGATGTGCTGGACGGGCAGGTTGATTTCATCGGGATCGGTGGTCCGCAAATGGCCGCGCAGGGGCTGCAAAGCCTGTTCCCGATGGAAGAACTTTCGATTATGGGGATTGTCGAGGTTTTGCCAAAACTGGCTGGACTATTAGCCCGGGTTCGCCAAAGCGCCGATTTTGTTCTGGAACGCAGCCCGAGCGCGTTGATTACCATCGATAGCCCGGATTTCTGTCTGCGGGTTGCCAAAAATGTTAAAGCGGCACGTCCCGATTTCCCCATTATCCATTATGTCGCCCCATCCGTCTGGGCCTGGCGCCCGAAACGGGCAGCTAAAATGGCGCGGTATGTGGATCATGTCCTTGCTTTACTACCGTTTGAGCCACCATATATGCTGGATGCGGGGATGGGGTGTGATTTTGTCGGTCATCCAATTGCCACGGAGCCGGTGGCATCCAAGGCTGAAATCACCGCTTTTCGCCGGGAAATCGGTGTGGCTGAGGGGCAAAAACTGTTAACGTTGCTGCCAGGCTCCAGAGCCAGTGAAATCGCGCGGCTGGGGCCGTTGTTTCGCGAAATTGCCCAGATGTTGCGTAAAGATATGCCGCAGCTTGCCATCGCCATTCCCGCCGTTGGGGCGCGGGTGGCCGATTTGCAGCAGATTTTTGCCGGAATGGATGTCTCAATCCTTGATCCACGTGCATTGCCAGCAGATATCGCCGAAAAACAAAAACGTGCCTGTTACGGGGCAAGTATGGCGGCGCTGGCGGCCTCGGGCACAGTTTCATTGGAGCTAGCGGCCGCTGGCACCCCGATGGTGATTGCCTATAAGGTGCATTGGTTAACCGCATATCTGATCCGGCGCACGATCCGTATTTCAACCGCAACGTTGGTTAATCTGGTAAGCCAGACGCATGTTGTGCCGGAATTTTTGCAAGAAGATTGCCGTGCGGAACGGATTTATCCCGAAATCAAGGCATTACTTATGTCAAAACCCCGTGCCGATGCGCAGATCGCTGCCAGCAGGGACGTGATGGTAGAGCTTGGGCGTGGTGGCGATGCCTCTGGAATCAGGGCGGCCAAATCGGTGTTGGGGTTTCTGAAAAAATAAACGCCGAGGACATGCCCCGGCGTTTACAGCATTAACGTTTTTCAACATCAACATAATCACGATGCTTTGCGCCAGTATAAAGCTGCCGCGGGCGCCCGATTTTTTGTGTTGGATCGGCAATCATTTCTTTCCATTGAGCAATCCAGCCAACGGTGCGCGCCAATGCAAAAATCGGCGTGAACATCGAGGTCGGAAAACCAATGGCATCCAGGATAATCCCGGAATAGAAATCCACATTAGGGTAAAGCTTTTTCTCAACGAAATAAGGATCCTCAAGCGCGATACGTTCCAGCTCAATGGCCACTTGCAGGGTTGGATTATTCTCAATCCCCAGCAGGCCCAGAACCTCGTCTGCGGATTTTTTCATCACCTTGGCGCGCGGGTCAAAGTTTTTGTAAACCCGGTGCCCAAAACCCATCAGGCGGAAGGGGTCATTTTTATCCTTGGCGCGCGCGATATATTCCGGAATGCGGTCCACAGTACCGATTTCACGCAACATATTAAGGGCCGCTTCATTGGCACCACCGTGGGCAGGCCCCCAAAGACAGGCAATCCCCGCTGCAATACAGGCAAACGGATTGGCCCCCGACGAGCCAGCCAGACGAACCGTCGAGGTTGAGGCATTTTGCTCATGATCCGCGTGCAGGGTGAAAATACGGTCCATGGCGCGTGAAATAATTGGGTCAACCACATATTCTTCGGCCGGCACAGCAAAACACATGTGCAAAAAGTTCGAGGCATAATCCAGATCATTGCGCGGATAAATAAACGGTTGCCCGACAGAATATTTATAGGCCCAGGCGGCAACGGTCGGCATTTTGGCGATCATGCGGATCGAGGCAACTTCGCGTTGGTGGGCATCATTTATATCCGTGCTGTCATGATAAAAAGACGACATCGCCCCTTGCACACCGCAAATGATCGACATCGGATGCGCATCACGGCGGAAACCACGGAAAAAATACGCCATTTGTTCATGCAACATTGTATGGCGGGTCACGCGCGGCACGAAATCATTCAACTGCGCAGCACTTGGCAATTCCCCGTAAAGCAACAGGTAGCAAACCTCTAAAAAGTGTGATTTTTCAGCAAGTTGGTCGATGGGATAGCCACGATATAACAGCTCTCCCTTATCGCCATCAATAAATGTAATCGCAGATTCGCACGATGCTGTTGAGGTAAACCCAGGATCATAGGTGAATACATCGCCTTGGGCATATAATTTTCGAATATCAATAACATCGGGGCCAAGAGTCGGACTGTTTATTTGGAATTCAAGTTCCTTATCGCCAATTTTCAGTTTTGCAAATTTTGGGTCGGGTGAATTCATTCTATACCTCACATTCGTCTGCCAGATGGCAGGGTTTCGCGAATACACATGCAAAAGGTTAAGATGCGGTGATCGTTACGATTATCTCGTAAAAATCAGCGAGAGGCATCCTGTAGCCTTGCAATGGTTTCATCTTTGCCGAGCATCACCATCATGTCAAAGACACTTGGCGAGACACTTCGCCCCGTAAGAGCGGCCCGGAGGGGTTGTGCGACCTTGCCAAGTTTCAGATCTTCAGCCTCGGCAAATGCGCGAATTTCTGTTTCCAGATTTCCTAGCGTCCAGCTAACATCTTGCAAACGTGAAGTCAATCGATTCAGCATACCACGGGATACAGTATCAAGAAATTTTGCAGCTTTCTGATCGGGCAGAAATGGGCGTTCATGCATAAAATAATATGCGATTTCCAATAGTTCCGGCAAAGTTTTCGCGCGTTCCTTCAAGCTATCCATAGCTTTTGAAAACATGGATTTTTGATAAGCCGTCAGTTCTGTATGATTTTGCGAGCTGATAAAGCTTTCAATTTGATGCAAAAGCGCCGCGTTATCCATTGCCCTGATATGTTGCCCCGACAAGTTTTCCAACTTCTTAAAATCAAACCGCGCCGGTGATTTCCCGATGTTCTCAAGAGAAAACCATTCGATGGCCTGGGCTGTTGTGAAAAAATCCTCATCCCCATGGCTCCAGCCCAGACGGGCAAGGTAATTGCGCATCGCTTCGGGCAGATATCCCATATCGCGATATGCCTCAACACCCAGTGCGCCATGGCGTTTTGACAGTTTTGCACCATCTGGTCCATGGATCAGCGGGATATGGGCGAAAATTGGAATATCCCAACACATAGCCTTATAAATAAGGGTTTGGCGGGCGGCATTAGTCAGGTGATCATCGCCGCGGATAACGTGTGTTACCCCCATATCATGGTCGTCAACCACTACGGCCAACATATATGTCGGCGTACCATCAGAGCGCAGCAGTACCAGATCATCAAGCGTCTCATTTTTCCATGAAACCTGTCCTTGAACGCGATCCTCAATCACGGTTTCGCCCTGATCCGGGGCTTTCAGGCGCACGACGAACGGGGTATTTGTGCCCTCGGGGTGTTTGGCGTCACGCCAAGGGGATTTGAAAATAGGGGCGCGCTTTTCAGCCCGAGCCTTGGTGCGAAAAGCGTCGATTTCTTCCTTTGTCGCATAGCATTTATAGGCGCTACCGTTTTCCAGCATTTGCGCCGCCACCTCTGCGTGTCGCACAATATTTTCAAACTGGCTGACGGGTTCACCGTCCCAGTCAAGCCCAAGCCAACGCAACCCTTCATAGATGGCGTCCGTCGCCTCCGGTGTTAGGCGCGCGCGGTCCGTATCTTCGATCCTAAGCAGGAATTTCCCGCCCTGATTGCGGGCATAAAGCCAGTTAAATAATGCCGTGCGTGCGCCGCCAATATGCAGATACCCCGTCGGAGAAGGGGCAAAACGTGTGATAACCTGAGACATGGGATTAACCTTATAGTAACCATAATTGCGATAGAGTTGCGTGCTTTTAGGCCATTTTTGGTATGGAGAACAAGGGCAGTGCGCGGCTTTAACCTGACCTTGATGTTTGAAACCCAGCGGTCTCGATTGTTTCTGTGGATACCTGTGCTATTTGGCGCAGGCATCGGCATATATTTCGCCCTGCCATATGAACCAAAACCCATCGAATTATTGCTCATTGCCCTTTGCGCAGGGTTTTGCAGTTATTGGGGCTGGAAACGCCACGATTTCTGGGGGGCGGGCGTATTAGCACTGGTTTTGCTGTCCTTTGGCTATAGCTACGCAGGGTTTCGTACAAAAACCATTGCTGCGCCGGTGCTGTCAAAACCCTATTATGGTGCGATTGAAGGGCGTGTTGTGCAGATTGATCGCTCCTCCAGCAACGCGGTGCGTGTGACGCTCGATAGGCTCTATCTACCTGGTATTTCAGCAAAAAAGACCCCGGCACGCGTACGGATATCGCTTCGGGGGATCATTCCTGACGAGGTGATCCTGCCTGGTGCGCGCATAATTATGACCGGTCGAATATCGCCCCCCGGCGCGCCGGTTGAGCCGCAGGGATTTGATTTTCGCCGTATGGCCTGGTTTATGCAACTTGGCGGCGTCGGCTATACGCGCAACCCGGTTTTGCTGGCCGCAGAGGCGGATATCGATAGCTTATCCATGCGTATTTTCAGCTGGCGTCTGGCTATATCGCAGGTAATACAGCACCACATTCCGGGGCAAAACGGCGCTTTTGCCGCCGCGATAATCACCGGAGATCGCGCCAATATTAACCCCGAAATACTCGCTAATCTGCGCATCACCAACCTTGCGCATCTGCTTGCCATATCAGGGTTACATATGGGCTTATTGTCAGGGTTCGTCTTTGCACTTTTGCGATATGGCATTGCTTTGGTGCCGGTTTTATCCCTGCGCGTGCAGTCCAAAAAAATCGCGGCGGCGCTCGCAATTTGTGTGGGGTTGGCATATCTGTTGCTTTCGGGGGCAAATGTTGCAACCCAACGCGCCTTTATTATGACTTTCGTGGTATTATTAGCGGTCATTCTTGATCGCTCGGCCTTTACCTTGCGCGCAGTGGCACTGGCGGCGCTTTTGGTGCTGCTTATCCGGCCCAACAGCTTGTTAGGGGCGGGGTTTCAGATGTCATTTGCTGCAACCACTGCGTTGATAGCGGTTTATGAATGGATGCGCGCTGTGCCATTTTGGCAAGCCATGAATAATGGACGCTGGCGGTTTTTGAAACCCCTTATTGCGCTGGTTTTGACCTCCGGTGTGGCTGGACTGGCGACGGCGCCTTTCTCGATGTTTCATTTCAATCAAATGTCGCAATTTGGCCTGATCGCAAACCTTATGGCGGTGCCGATAATGGGGCTTTTGGTCATGCCGTTTGCCGTTGTTGCCGCACTATTATACCCTTTTGGCGGCACTGCAATTGCCTTATTTATCATGGGTAAAGCGGTCGGGGCCATACTTGCAGTTTCAAATAATATAGCACAGCTTGAGGGCGCGGCGCGTGCTGTTAAATCCGGCCCAACGATTGTGCTGGCACTGATCGCTTTGGGTGGTGTTTGGTTATTTTTATGGCGCGGGCGCGGTAAAATTCTGGGTCTGGCGATTTTGGCTGTTGCGGCTATGATCTGGTTTCAAACACCGCGCCCGACGCTGTTTATCAGCGAGAATGGGCGCATATTTGGAGCGTTGGAAAATACCCGCCGTGTGATCAGCAAGGCGCGCGGCAATGGATATGGCGTGCGTATCTGGCTGGAAAATGACGGTGATCGGGTGGATCAGGCGGCTGCATCCATGCGCAAAGGGGTGATCCGGCAGGGGAAACTTGGATATTTTACATTTGAAAATGGTTGGAGGATTGCCCTTTATACCGGGAAAAACCTGTTGGATATCGAAGGAATTTGCGATGAAAAAACCATTCTGGTAAGTATTCACGTCATGCCGGACGGGGCGTGCCTGAAAATTGATCAGGCATATCTTGATAGATCCGGGGCGCTGTCTGTAAACTTTGAGAACGGTAATCCGCAGCTAATCTCCAGCCGTGAGACTGCCAAAAACCGCCCGTGGGGATACTAATATGTGCGGATAAGCCCTACCAGTTTGCCCTGCACTTTTACCTGATCATCGCGATAGACGCGGGTTTCATAAGCCGGGTTTGCGGCCTCAAGTGCGATGGCGCTGCCGCGTTTGCGTAAACGTTTTAGCGTCGCCTCCTGGTCATCGACCAGTGCCACAACGATATCGCCGTTATCGGCATCGGGTTGTTCACAAATCACAACGATATCGCCGTTATTGATACCCGCATCGATCATCGAATCGCCCTTAACCTCCAGCGCATAATGCTTGGCAGCGCTTGACATCATCGAACTGGGAACCGCGACGCAATGAGAGACATCCTGAATCGCTTCGATCGGCGTGCCCGCAGCAATGCGCCCCATCACAGGAATTTCTATCGCATCGATATCAACCGCAATAGCTGCCACAGGCGTGTCAACCTTACCGCCTTCAACAATTTTCGGGGTAAAACCAGCGGGGGCAATGGAATCGGGCAGGCGGATGATCTCGATGGCCCGGGCACGGTGCGCAAGACGGCGGATAAATCCGCGCTCCTCAAGCGCTGTAATAAGGCGGTGGATGCCGGATTTAGAGCGTAAATTCAACGCCTCTTTCATTTCATCAAACGAGGGCGGCACACCTTCTTTTTTAAGGCGGGCATTGATGAACTTTAGCAGGTCAAGTTGTTTACGTGTTAGCATTTCTGGATCTCCGAACACAAGATATAGGCGTATAGTCACCTTAAGTTCTACATGTGTTCCCCTTTTGTGTCAACTGCCTTGATTTTATTCCAGAAAAATAAATTCAATTTTATCGCCTTTTTTAGCAGCTGGCGCATCAACTTCGCGAACCAAAAGCGCGTTTGAATCCCCCAGAATGCTTAGTAATGCGCTGTCTTGCCGCGCAAAAGCTGTAATAATCCAACCGTTTTCTCCAAGCTTTGCGCGCGCCCGCATATAATGCGCCCGCTTGCGATTTTCGCTGATATCTGCCCCAAGATACCCTACGTGGCGCGCCAGAGGGGCCGGGGGAAAGCCCAGCATTTTACGCAACAAGGGGCGCAGAAAAATATGTCCGCACACCATCGCGGATACGGGATTTCCCGGCAGGCCAATCATCGCAATACCATTCAAACGCCCGGCCATCAGCGGTTTACCCGGGCGCATAGCGACGCGATAAAAATCAAGCGCGAGCCCCTGATCCTTGGCCACCGATTGCACCAGATCATGATCCCCAACCGAGACGCCGCCAAGGGTTACGATCAAATCCACGCCCGTGCACATCCCAAAAACCTGTTGCAGGCTTTCGGGTGTGTCACGCGCAATCGGCAACAGGCGCACGCGCGCACCCTGGCTTTCCAGCAGGGCTTTTAGGCCATAGTTATTGGAGGATATTATCTGGTCAGGGCCGGGGGTTTCGCCGGGCATCACCAGCTCATCTCCGGTGGCAATCAGGGCGATGATCGGTTTACGGATCACGGGGATTTCAGCAATATTCATGGCCGCCAAAAGGGCGATATCGGCGGCGGATAAAAGGCGCGGTGCGGCAATTTTATCGCCCTGTTTAAAATCCCCGCCGGCGGGGCGGATATAGCTGGCCTGATCACGGGTCGCGCGGATGGTGATAGTATCTCCCTTGCGCGTGGTATCTTCTTGAATAACAATGCAATCCGCGCCACCGGGCACAGGAGCGCCGGTAAAAATCCGCACGGCTGTATGGGGCTGCAAAACGCCGTTAAACCGATTTCCGGCGGCGGATTCACCGAGGATTTTCAAGTGCATGCCCGGCTGAGCCTCGGCATTTTTGACCGCATATCCATCCATCGCCGAGGAGGCAAAAGGCGGTTGAGTGATGCGCGCAGCCACATCCTTGGCCAAAGAACGCCCCACCGCATCAGCCAGCGCTATCACCTCAATTTCCAACGGTTCAGACAGGGCCAGAACGCGCGTCAGGGCATCAGCAACGGATATCATTATTTCGCCTCAAAACGACCGGATTTCCCGCCGTCTTTCAAGGTTACGCGGGTGCTGGATATCACCATGTTTTTATCAACAGCTTTGAGCATATCATAAATGGTTAATGCCGCGATACTGGCAGCTGTCAGGGCCTCCATTTCAACGCCAGTCTGGCCACTGGTTTTAACGGTGGCCGTAATATCAACACAGTTTTTTGCAACGTTTGCCTGCAAGTCAACCGCGACCTTGGACAAGGCCAGCGGGTGGCAAAGCGGGATCAGATCATGGGTTTTCTTGGCGGCCATAATGCCTGCCAGACGTGCCACTCCCAGCACGTCGCCTTTCTTGGCATGCCCTTCAACAATCAACATCAATGTCGCGGGTTCCATGGTGATGGTGCTTTTGGCAACAGCGATGCGGTGGGTGATATCCTTGGCAGAAACATCGACCATATGGGCAGAACCTTGGGCATCAAAATGGGTCAGATCAGACATTATCCCTCCAGTATTTTACGGGTCGCGCGTTCCACGTCATCCTGACGCATCAGGCTTTCACCGATTAAAAAGCAGCGCACCCCGTGGGTGGAAAGGTCGCGCAAATCAGCATTATCCGCCAGACCGGATTCCGAGATCAGAATTTTCCCATCGGGCGCAGTTCGCACCAGTTCCCGTGTCGTATTGAGCGTGGTTTCAAAGGTTTTGAGGTTGCGGTTGTTAATGCCCAGCAGCGGGGATTTGAGGGCCGTGGCACGCACCAGTTCCGCCGCGTTATGGACCTCAATTAGCGCATCCATACCCCAGTGGCGCGCCGCATCTTCCAGCTCAAGCGCTTGTGCGTCCGAAACGCTGGCCATGATGATCAAAATGCAATCGGCGCCCAGGGCACGGGCCTCGGCGACCTGATACGTGTCATACATAAAATCTTTGCGCAGAACCGGCAGGGCGCAAGCGGCGCGGGCCGCGATCAGATAGCTATCATTGCCCTGAAACGATGGGCCATCGGTTAGCACACTAAGGCAGGTCGCCCCGCCGCGTGCGTAAGCTTTGGCAAGGGCAGGGGGATCAAAATCGGCGCGGATCAACCCCTTGGAGGGGCTGGCTTTTTTGATCTCGGCAATCAGGGCGTAACCCTGTTTGGCAGCCTGGCCAAGCGCCGCGGCAAATCCACGTACAGGTGGTGCGGATTTAGCGTCGGATTCTACATCGGCCAGCGGGCGCGCGGCCTTGCGCGTGGCGATCTCTGCAAGCTTATAGACCTTGATTTTATCCAGAACATTTTCCATTAGCTATTGCACCGCCGAGGTGATTTCAGCGACTTTTTCAACAGCACGTTTTGCCCGACCGGAATCGATGCTCTCAACCGCCATTTCCACGCCGTTTTTAAGGTCGGTGGCGGCATCAGCAATCACCAGCGCAGCGGCGGCATTCAGTAAAACCGCATCGCGATACGCGTTCTGCTTGCCACTTAGCAAAGCGCGAAACGCATCCGCATTTTGCGCCGGTGTGCCGCCTATGATATCAACAAACGGATGTGCAGGCAGACCAGCATCTTCAGGGTGAACCTCATGTTCGCTAATCTGTCCGCCGGCAAGGGCTGCCACCCAGCTAACCCCGCAAATGCTCAGCTCATCCGTGCCATCCGAGCCGTGCACCAGCCAGGCCTTTTCACTGCCAAGCACCTGTAATGTTTCGGCCATGGGGCGGATCACATCGCGTGAATAGGCCCCGGTAAGTTGTCGTTTCACCCCTGCAGGGTTGGTCAATGGGCCAAGAATATTGAAAATTGTGCGCGTGGCTAATTCCTGGCGCGCCGGCATCACGAAGCGCACGGCCGGGTGGTGCATGGGCGCCATCATAAAGCCGATACCAGCCGCGTTCAGACAGGTTTCAACCACCCCAGGCTCCACCATCACATTGACCCCCATCTGGCTCAGCACATCCCCGGCACCGGATTTTGAGGAAAGGTTGCGGTTGCCGTGTTTGGCCACAACCACCCCCGCGCCCGCCACAACAAAAGCCGTCGCGGTCGAGATATTCAGCGTGCCCTTGCCATCCCCCCCGGTGCCAACGATATCCATCGCGCCAACAGGCGCCACAACCGGCAGGCATTTGGCGCGCATAACCTCGGCAGCAGCAGCATATTCATCGACGCTTTCACCACGGGTGCGCAGGGTCATCAAGAACCCACCGATTTGGGCAGGCGTTGCCTCACCGTCCATTATGGCACCAAAAGCGCCCTTAGCATCCGCGCGGCTTAATGGACCTTCAACGGCCCGTGCTATATAGGTTTTCAAATCTTCGCGCATTTCACAGCCTTTGCTATGTCCAGAAAGTTTTTTAATAGGGCGTGCCCATGCTCCGAAGCAATAGATTCAGGGTGAAACTGCACACCGTGGATCGGCAGGGTTTTATGCTGCACCCCCATAATCGTGCCATCCTCCAGCTCGGCCGTGATTTCCAGAACATCCGGTAGGTTTTGGCGCTTCACTATCAAAGAATGATAGCGCGTGGCCAAAAACGGGCTGGGCAAGTCAGCAAACAGCCCCTTACCTTTATGATGCATAACCCCAAGTTTCCCATGGACAATATCAACACTGCGCGTGATTTCACCGCCAAAAGCCTGCCCGATGGCTTGATGACCCAAACAGATGCCGATAAGCGGAATACCATGGGTTGCAGCCGCCGCAATCAGATCAAGACAAATACCGGCAGCATCAGGGTCACACGGCCCAGGAGACAGCATGATCGCGGCAGGTTTCAGGGCCAAAACCCCCGCCACATCCAGCGCATCATTGCGTATTACCTGCACATCTTGGCCAAGATCGCCCAGATAATGCACAAGGTTATAGGTAAAACTGTCGTAGTTATCTATCAGCAGCATCCGAATCTTTCGTTGACTTTTCTGTGAAAGGGGCTGGAATGGCATATATTGCACTCTATACAGTGCTTTAACAACGATCTATAAATAAAAAAATGACTAAAACATTTAAGGTACTGATAAATGGATGACGGTAGCTATTTGCCGCGTAACAGTTTCCTCAGAGGGGTTCTTGCTGGGGTTGCTGTAGCTTGCATTGTATTTCTGACATTGGGGGCAGTTTTCCCTACGGATTCGCAAATCGACAACCCGACGAACACATCGCAACCCACTGAAACTACAGAAGAAAATTCTGTCGTTGCCGGTATACTTGAAAGTGCGCCTGATGTTGTCGCCGCCGAAGGGGATGAGGAAACCACCCCTGAAATATCGACGGATGACACGGCGTCAATACAGGATGCACCGCCCGTAACAGAAATCGCATCAGGTGATTCTGCTACCGGGGCGCCGGATGTGGGGCAAACCATTGCCGACACAACGTCAGCACCGATGATTGTTGCCCCGACGATTGACACAAGCGAATCTGGCTCTGGGATAAATACAGTCAACAACTCTGGTTCGGTGCCAACATTACCCAATACCGCGCAACCTGCCTCGCTTGGCTCAACACAACAAGTGGCGACAAACGATGTGACAAATACGCAAAGCACAAGCCGCCCAAGTGTTAATCTGGATACTGCCGGGCAAACGATTGTAGCGCCCGACAGTTCTGGCCAAATTCAGCCGACCACTCTGCCGCCATCGACCACGGCTTTTGCTACGTATTCCATGCCAAGCAACGACACCGAGGGGAAACCACTGGTTGCTGTCGTCTTTATTGTCGAAAGCATGTTGCAAGCACAAATGGTTATTGATTTAGGCGCGCCATTCTCGCTGGCCGTGGATTCCACAAATCCAAACGCGGCCAAAATAATTGAAGCCTACCGTGCGATTGACGGGGAAACCCTGCTGATGCTGAATGCCGGTGGTCCGCATGCCCTAAAAGGCAATGACCCGGTGGCCGCGGCGACCACTTTGGTCGAGGTGTTGAATAATGCACATGGCGTTATCGGTATTCTTGAAGGCTTGGACGGCAGCTTGCCCCAAGACCCTATTTTAACAGCAAAAGTGCTGGAAGTGCTTAAGCCGAACGGACATGCGATACTCACCGCGACAAAAGAGACAACAAACAATGTTGTGACTATGGCCAAAGGGCTTGGCGTACCGGCGGCCTCTATTCATGCGCGCCTTGATACCGAAATTGGCAAACTTTATGTCATCCGCGAAATGGACAGCGCGGTTGCGCGCGCCAAAGCCAATGATATAGATGTTGTGATTGGCATAGCTTCTAAAGATACGCTGGCCGCCTTAAAGTTCTGGTTGCTAAGTTCAAAGGCCCAAGAGGTTACGATCGCCCCTGTTTCGACGGTCATGCGGCGCAAATAATTATTGCCCGTAACCCGTGTTTACAAACATCACGGCATCTTTGGCTGCTTGCATCAACGCTTTGGATTTATTGACGGTTTCATCGTATTCAGCCTCGGCATCGCTGTCATGGACCACGCCGCCACCTGCCTGCACATAAAGCGTTTCATCCTTGATCACAGCCGTGCGCAGCGCGATGCAGATATCCATATCCCCACCCGCAGAAAAATAGCCGACACCACCGCCGTAGATCCCGCGTTTTTCGGACTCCAGCTCATCAATGATCTCCATTGCGCGCACCTTCGGGGCACCCGAAACCGTTCCGGCTGGCAGACCGGCAAGCAGGGCGGACACCGCGTCAATATCATCACGCAACACGCCCTCAACATTGCTGACGATGTGCATGACATGACTGTAACGCTCAATGGTGAATTGCTCATTTGGGTTGACCGTGCCAATTTTCGCCACGCGCCCCACGTCATTGCGCCCCAGATCGAGCAACATCAGATGTTCGGCCATCTCTTTGGGGTCAGCCAAAAGCTCTGCTTCAAGGGCGCAGTCCTCGGCCTCGTTTTTGCCCCGCACTCGCGTGCCGGCGATCGGGCGGATTGTGACCTTGCGGCCCTGCACCTGCACCAGAATTTCCGGACTGGCCCCGACCACTTGAAAATCGCCGAAATTGAAGAAAAACATATAGGGCGAAGGATTTGTGCGGCGCAGCGCTCGATAAAGGGAGAACGGAGGCAGGGGGAATTTTTGTGACCAGCGCTGGCTTGGCACAACTTGAAAAATATCCCCCGCAGAGATATATTCCCGGGCTTTTTCAACCATCTGCATATAGGCGCTTTTGCTGGTGTTTGAGACAGGTTCACTATTGAGGTCTTGCGCCGTAAAATCAGCGGGTGCATCTGGCACAGGATTGTCAAGATCGCGCACCGCCTCCATCACACGTTCAGCCGCTTGGGCATATGCGGCGCGGGCGTTCTGCCCGTCATGTACCCAAACCGGGCTGATAACCGTCACCTCGCCTTTAATCCCGTCAAGCACCACAACAATGGTCGGGCGCAACATGATCGCGTCAGGCACACCGATAGGGTCGGGGTTTATATCGGGTAGATTTTCAACCAGACGCACCGTATCATAGCCAAGATAGCCAAATAGCCCGGCAGACATCGGCGGAATATCGGCAGGCAGATCAATCTGGCATTCAGCAATCAAAGCGCGCAATGTTTCAAGCGCACCGCCCTGAAGCGGGGTGAAATCCTGGGTAAAACGGGCCTCACGGTTGATTTCAGCGCGATTGCCATGGCACCGCCAGATCAGATCCGGTTTCATGCCGATAAAAGAATAGCGCCCGCGCACTTCGCCGCCAGTCACAGATTCCAGCACAAAGCTGTCTTTGCGCGCTTGTGCCAGCTTTAACATCAAAGACACAGGCGTATCGAGATCAGCCGTCAGGCGTGCAAAAATAACCTGATTTTTGCGCGCCTTATACCGGGCTGAAAATGCGTCAAATTCCGGGGATATCCGCATGGTTTACTGAAGCTGCGTGTGCAGTGAATTCAGGATCGACTGGTTGATGCTCGGGCTTGCCGCATCAACCAGTGCCGATCCGAAATAGCCCAGAATATCCTGCGTTAAGGCATCCGATTGCTGTTGCGAGGCCTGTGTTATTACCCCTGCTACATCTTCTGCGGCTGGATCAAATGCAGTGATGCCACTTAGACGCATGATCACAGCACCCTCTGCATCCCTGACAACAATGACATCGCCAATCTTGGCACTGAAGGCCTGCTGGATAATGCTTGGCGCAAGGTCCGCAATATTGGCATTGCGCGCAATATCCTTAACGGCTTGCAGTTGCAAATTACCGGCAAAATATTTGAGCGTCCCATCCGTTGATGCATCAAGCGCCGATTTGATCTGATTGGCGCGCGCCACCACGGCTGTTACGGTTATTTCAGCAATCAGAGCCGTTTTGACGTCTTGCGCAACCTCTTCCATAGGGCGCACAAACGCCTCCGTGATGCTTTCAACGCGCAGGGCAAAAATGCCGCCGTCTTCGAGGTCGATAATATCGCGCTCTTCATCGATTTCGGCGGCTGTGGCTTCATCTCGAAAGGCAGAATACGCGGCGATACCTTCGCTGGTGCCCTCAACCAGATCAATGGTATTTAGCTGCATAGGGGTCTCATTGGCGACCTCTTCAAGCGTGGCGCCACCTGCGACAAGATCAATCACCTCATCGCGCACATCGGCAATAATACTGCCCGCGTCTTCAATCGCGATTTCACGTTGTAATTCATCCGAAACCTCGGCAAGCGGGATATTTTGCGCAGCAATGGCAGCATTTACGCGAAACAGGGCGGGGCCAAGATCGGTTTCAACCGGCCCGAAAACCCCCGGCGTGTCGCTAGCAAATAACAGATCAGCCGTAGCTTTGTTCAGATCATCCGCGTCCACCTCGCCAAGGTCGATATCCCTCAGAGCCAGCCCGCGCGATACGGCCAATGTGTCAAAGGTAAAGGCATCGGAATTAATTTTCACCAAGGCCTCTGTGGCCTCGTCCATCGTGCCAAAAACGATCCGGTCGATAAAGCGTTTTGACGGCGTGTTATATTCATCGCTGCGTTCCAGATAAAGCGCCTCAAGGCGATCTGCACTGATCTCCAGACCTTCAGCGACCATCTCGGGCGTCAGGCTGATATAGGTTATCTGACGGCTAAGCGGTTGCGTGAATACCTCGGGGTTGGCCGTGTAATATGCCGCCAGGGCCGCGTCATCCGGGGCAGGCACCGGGGTTTTCAAACTGCTTTCGTTCAGGCGGGCATAGGTGAAATCCCGGGTTTCTCCGATATATTTGAAAATCACATCTGTTGCGACCTTTGGATAGGCAACTCCGGCCCCAAGGGATGTGCGCAAAATTTGCTGAGTGGAATCACTACGCAAAAGCGTTTCGTATTCTGACGGAGACAGGCGCACGCGGTTCAAAAAATCGTTATACATGTCCTGATCAAACCCGCCCAAAAGCCCCGCAAAGCCGGGGTTGGCCAAAAGCGCGGACTTTACGGTCTCATCGGACACCGAAATTCCCAGACGTTTGGCCTCGCCTTCATGGGCAGCTTGTAAAATCAGGCGTTGCAACACTGTGCGGTCAACGCCAAATTGTAAGGCCTGATCGATGCTGACCTGTTGCCCAAACCGGCGCGAGACCGTTTGCAGCTCATTCTGGATGGCGCTAAAATACTGATCTGCCGTGACTTTTTCCGCACCAACCGTTGCGACCGTCGCCGAGACCGAACGGGCAAAAATCCCGCTTAAGCCAAAGCCAACCATCGCCAGTACAGCGAATCCAATCATCAGGTAGAAAAAGAATTTTGATATTCCCGAACGTGCTTTTGCCATTTTGATCCCGTTCCCCGTTTTAACGTTTTTATGGTTCAAAAACCTTTAGGGCCTACACGGTTTAGATACAAGTCCATTTGCCATTCCGCTTGACCTGCCTGAGCGCAACCGCGATAGAGGCGCCATGGCACAAGCACCCGTTTTGACCCTTTCCGATATTATGCTGACCTTTGGCGGCAACCCGCTGTTTGCGGGGCTAAGCCTGTCGATCACGCAGGGCGAACGCATCTGTCTGGTCGGGCGTAATGGCGCAGGCAAATCGACATTACTAAAGGTTATGGCAGGTCTTGTGGAACCGGACGGGGGGGATGTGCACCTGCGCCCCGGAAATGCCATTGCCTATATGGAACAGGACCCGGACCTAAGCGATTTTGCGACCCTTGGGGAATATGCGGCCTCGGGGCTGGATGCTTCGGAAAATTACCGTGTGGAAAGGGTAATGGAGGGGGTTAAGCTGAACATCGATCAAGCCCCTGATCAGGCGTCGGGCGGTGAACGCCGGCGCGCAGCTTTGGCCAAGTTACTGGCCTCGGATGCCGATCTATTATTGCTCGATGAGCCGACGAACCATCTGGATATCGAGGTCATCGCCTGGCTTGAGGATTACCTGAAACAAACCCGGCGCGCCTATGTTTTGATCAGCCATGACCGTGCGTTTTTGCGCAACCTTACCCGCACGACGCTTTGGGTCGATCGCGGAATTGTGCGCCGTGCAAACAAAGGATTTGAGCATTTCGAGGATTGGCGTGATACGACATTTGCCGAGGAAGACCTTAACCGCCACAAGCTTGACCGCCTTATAAAATCCGAGGCCCGCTGGGCAGTTGAAGGCATATCGGGGCGCCGAAAACGCAACATCGGGCGCGTCGGGCGGCTGGCAGATATGAAAGAGGGCAGGGCGGCACAAATCCGGCGGGTTGGTGCGGCCAAAATGCAGTTTGACGGCGCGCCAAAATCCGGGCGTCTGGTGGTAGAGGCCACGGGTATTTCAAAGACGTACAACAGCAACCCCATTGTGCAGGATTTCAGCCTGCGGATCATGCGCGGTGAACGTATCGCCTTTGTTGGCCCAAACGGCGTTGGCAAAACCACGCTGTTGAAAATGCTGCTGGGCGAGGTTAGCCCCGATAGCGGCACGATCAAGCTTGGCACGAATTTACTGCCAGCGGTGTTTGACCAAAACCGCACGGCGCTCGACCCTGATGCGACCCTTTGGGAAAGCCTGACGGAGGATAAAGAGCTGGGGGTCTCGGGCAAGAATGACCAGATAATGGTGCGCGGCAAGCCCAAACACGTGGTGGCATATCTTAAGGAATTTCTCTTCACGGACAAACAGGCCCGCAGCAAAATTCGTGCCCTTTCGGGGGGCGAAAAGGCGCGGTTATTGTTGTCAAAACTGATGGCCAAGGAAAATAACATCCTGATTTTGGATGAGCCAACCAATGATCTGGATGTGGAAACCCTGGATTTGCTGCAAGAATTGATCGATGAATATGACGGCACGGTGCTGCTGGTCAGCCACGACCGGGATTTTCTTGACCGCATCGCCAGCACCACCATTGCGATGGAAGGTGATGGGCAGGCCACGGTCTATGCCGGGGGATACAGCGACTATATCGCGCAACGCGGGGTGCGCGAAATTGCGCTCACACAACAGTCGAAAAAACGCCCTAAAGAACCGGGGGGCAGCCCTGATAAAACGCCCAAAACCATAACATTCAGACAAGAACACCGCCTGAAAGAACTGCCCGATATCATCGCCCGTTTTGAGGCCGAGATCGCCAAGCTTGAGGTTTTCATGTCAGACCCCGACCTCTTTACAGATCACCCGGTGAAATTCCAGAAGGCTACCGACGCCTTGATTGAACGCCACACGATGCTGGCAGAGGCCGAAGAAGAATGGATGGCGCTTGAGGAATTGCGCTAGACTTTATGTAATATTCAACTGGCCCTTCATTTTGGGGTGGAATTTGCAGAAATATGAGGTTTCCAGACCGCTCGCCACCAAAAGCTCCGCGGATTGGCCATTTTTCAATGTCATCGTGCTCCAGGATTTTCGATCCGCTGTGGCGGTATGTGGCGCGCTATCTTTGTTGATAAAAACGATAATATCACCGACTTTTACATCCAGAGTTTCCGGATTGAATTTGAAGCCCTCAATAACGATTTGATGTCGGGTCGCTGCAAAGGCTATTTTTGGCAGGGCAATGCCGCTGCTGATAGCCAATGCGGATTTAAGAAATAATCTACGTTTCATTATTCACTCGCTGGTTATTGTAGGGGATTGAATTATAAACATAAATTGCCTTGAAAAACCATTAAAGATCCAGCCCTTCAACAAATTGCGCATTTTCCTGAATATACTGAAAACGCATTTCGGGTTTTTTACCCATCAAACGCTCAACCAGTTCCGAGGTTTCGCCGGGCACTTCATCTGTTATCGTAACCTGAATAAGCGTGCGTGATGCGGGGTGCATCGTTGTTTCTTTAAGTTGCGAGGGGTTCATTTCCCCAAGTCCTTTAAAGCGCGAAACCTCAATTTGGCCCCGGGCACCAAGGCCTTTTTTCAGCCATTCATCCCGCTCGGCCTCATCGCCAGCATAAACAGATTTCGCGCCTTGCGTCAGACGATAGAGCGGCGGGGCGGCCAGAAACAGATGCCCATTGTCTATCAGTGGCCGCATTTGGGTAAAGAAAAACGTCATCAAAAGAGCCGCGATATGGGCACCGTCCACATCGGCGTCCGTCATGATAATGATGCGCTCATAGCGCAAATCCGTCACGTCAAACTTCAACCCGGGTTGCACGCCCATGGCTTGGCAAAGGTCATTAAGCTCTTGGTTTTGCATCATTTTACTCGATGCAGCCCCCAGAACGTTCAGAATTTTCCCTTTAAGCGGCAGAATCGCCTGGGTTTTACGATTGCGGCCCTGTTTGGCCGAGCCCCCCGCAGAATCGCCCTCGACGATGAATAATTCGGTGCCGGTGCGATCCGCGTTTGAACAATCAGCCAGCTTACCGGGCAGACGCAGTTTCTTGGTGGCTGATTTACGTTGCGTTTCCTTTTCAGCACGTCGGCGCAGACGTTCATCAGCACGCAGCACCAGATAATCAAGGATTGCCCCTGCTGATTTGGAATCAGACACAAGGAAATTATCAAAATGGTCGCGAACCGAATTTTCAACCAGTTTGGCTGCTTCAGTTGATGCCAAACGGTCCTTGGTCTGGCCGACAAATTCGGGTTCGCGAATAAATACTGAGATCATCGCACAGCCCCCGGCGGTCAGATCATCGCGAATGATTGCCGCGGCTTTGCGGTTGTTCACCAGCTCACCGTAGGCCCGAATACCCTTAAGGATTGCCGCCCAGAAACCGCCCTCATGGGTGCCTCCCTCGGGCGTAGGCACCGTGTTACAATAGGAGTTGATGAAGCCGTCGCGCACCGGCGTCCAGTTGATGGCCCATTCGACTTTGCCAACCGTATCTTTGCCAAAACGTTCGGAAAAATTCACTGTGCCTGAGAATGGTTTTTCAGCATAAGTTACAGAACCTTGCAATGTTTCATTAAGGTAATCAGACAAGCCACCCGGAAAATGAAACGTCGAACTAAGGGGTGTTTCATCGCCTGTAACAAGCGTTTCAGGTGCGCATTTCCAGCGAATTTCGACCCCGGAAAAAAGATAGGCCTTGGAGCGCACCATTTTGATCAAACGCGCTGCTTTAAACCGCGCATTAGCCCCAAAAATTTCAGCATCCGGATGAAAGGTCACAGAGGTGCCGCGCCGGTTTTGCGTCGGTCCCAGCTTTTCAATCGGCCCTTGGGGGATACCACGCGAAAAACTTTGGGAAAACAGTTCTTTATTACGTGCAACCTCGACCCTGACGTGATCGCTAAGCGCATTCACGACCGATATCCCGACCCCGTGCAAGCCTCCAGAAGTTTGATAGGCTTTGCCGGAAAATTTACCACCTGCGTGCAGCGTACACATGATGACCTCAAGCGCCGATTTATCGGGGAATTTTGGGTGTGGATCAATCGGAATTCCACGGCCGTTGTCGCGAATGGTGATGGAATAATCGGCGTGCAGCTCTACCTCTATGCGGTTGGCGTGGCCGGCGACAGCCTCATCCATGGAATTGTCGAGCACCTCGGCTACCAGATGGTGCAACGCACGCTCATCGGTGCCGCCAATATACATGCCAGGCCGTTTGCGCACAGGCTCAAGCCCCTCCAAAACCTCGATGGAGTCGGCGTTATAGTCACTGGATTCTGGCGCGTCGCCAAAAAGGCTGTCGCTGGATGCTGTCATTGGGTCGCCCGATTCTACTGCTTTTTTCTACATTATGGCAGATAGAGGGGGGTAGGGACAATATGTTGTGTGACATGTTGTCAGGTAAAGAAAAACGCCGAGCACATTGGCCCGGCGTTTGTAATGATATGTGTGTTAAACCTTATGCAGGTGTAGAACCTTGTGGTGTATCATCGCTACCACCACAAATAGCCAGACAGATCAGGCCAATGGCGAGCAGCGGGATGATCCAGGCGCCGGAGCCGCCCATGGAGC
>CAYSAZ010000003.1:0-52539 GCA_964429065.1 uncultured Rhodobacterales bacterium | reverse complement strand
CCGCCCCCGGGCACCATTATTTCACCTGAACAAATGCCGCCACCAATTCTACATGTGTCGACCAGCGGAATTGGTCGATTGGTTGCACCCATTCTAAGGTAAAGCCCGCGCCGGTTAAGATTTTGGCGTCGCGCGCAAAGGTTACGGGATTGCATGATACATAGGCGATGCGTGGCACATTTGATTGCGCCAGCGCCTGACATTGGGCTTTGGCGCCGGCGCGGGGTGGGTCGATAATTGCGGCGGCGTAGGGGGATAATTCCTCGGGTAGCAAGGGATTGCGAAACAGATCGCGTTTGTTGGTCTTAAGGGGTTTCAAACCGCGTGCGCTGCGCCAGCCGGCGTCAAGGGCGTCTAATAAATCTGCATCCCCTTCAACGGCCAAAACCTGAGCCTGTTTTGCCAGGGGCAGTGAAAATGTTCCACATCCGGCAAACAGATCGACAATTCTATCGGCCGGACCAACGGCCGCGCGTACGGTATCAATCAGGGCCGATTGCCCCGCCTCGGTTGCTTGCAAAAAGGCGCCGGGGGGTGGTGTGACAGGGATTGCATCAAAGGTTTGCACCGGGCGTGCGCGCATGGCGATAACCTCGCCGTTCCAGCTAAGGCGGGCCAGTTTATAGCTCTCGACCAGGTGACCAAGCTCTGCCATTATTGGCCCGTCGGCGTCTTTGGCGCCTGATACAGCGATATCCGGACCAGCCGGGGATTGGGTGATCGCAAGGGAAATTGGTGCCTTTCGCGAGGCCCCGATTACCGTAAGCGCCACCATCGCGGGTAGGGCGGCCATGATGCCGGGATGTAGCAAGGTGCACGACGGGATGGGGATAATCGTGCCGGATGCGCGCCCGTGAAATCCGACCATTGCCCCTTTTTTGCCACGCCTGCCTGCAAATGTTGCCCGGCGCCGTGTGCGTGGTGGTGAGGTGATGACTGTAAGCTGCGTGCAGGATACCCCCTGCGCGCGCAGAGCTTTTTCGACAACCTCGCCTTTCCAGCGGGCCACGAATGCATCCGAGGCGTGTTGCAACATACAGCCGCCGCAGGATTTGAAATGCGGGCAGGGCGCTTTGACACGATGCTCAGAGGGGGTCGTTATGCGCAGCTCTGTGATCCGGTTGCCTGTAAGCGTGCCGCTCACCTGCTCATCCGGCAGGGAAAATGGTGCATAGAGCGGGCCTGCCGTACTTTGGGCAATACCTTCGCCCGTCAGGCATAAACTGTTGATTTTAAATGTCATAAGTACCTGTATAAAACGGATCAGGGCAGGGATATTGTCGCTGTGGTTACATAGTTTATCTGGCCAAGAATGTCGAACAACACTTGCCAAAATGCTGGACCTATGCCCGCCTTGGAACTATCCTGAGGCCTAAATCAGCAGGAGGCATGGTGGAAAATCTATTAGAACCCGAAGCGATCGGCCAATTCCAGACGCTTTTTAGCCAGCTTCAGAATTTTATTCTTAGTCTTTTCCAGCGTTGGCGTTTATATCAAATCGGCATGCTGATTGCGTTGTTTGTCTTGGCCCATGTTATCGCTTTTGTCAGCGCACCCATAATGAAAGACTGGATGCACGGGCTTGATGGCTGGCCCAAATGGCGGTTGCGGGCTGTATTGCTGGTAAATCAACGTATCCGGGCCATTAGTTTTGTGCTTTTGGCGTGGCTTTGTGTGGCGGTAATACGCGAGGTTACATGGCCAAGCCGCAGTTACCTGATCGCACTTGTCGCAACATTGGCGACCGCCTGGCTGATTGTATCCATCGGTGTGCGGCTTATCCGCAATCGTACAGCGCGTCGGGCTGTGCGGTGGGGGGCGTGGATATTTGTAACCTTATATATTTTAGAATTAACGACATTGGCAGCTTCGGTTCTGGACAGTATCGCCCTTGATGTGGGGACCATACATATTTCGCTTTTGATTATTATCAAAGCGGCGGCAATGCTGGCGGCGTTAATGTTTGCAGCCAAAATCCTTAGCGCAACCGGGACTAGGCGGTTGGAAACGATCGATGATATCTCGCCTTCGATGCGGGTATTATCAATCAAGGCTTTGCAGCTTACGGTTTACGGCGTGGCAATAATGATTGCGATGCAGTCGATCGGGTTTGATTTGACCAGCCTTGCGGTCCTGTCGGGTGCTATCGGTCTTGGCTTGGGTTTTGGGTTGCAAAAAGTGGTTTCCAACCTGGTTTCCGGCGTTATTTTGCTACTGGATAAATCAATTAAACCGGGGGATGTGATCTCACTTGGGGATACTTTCGGCTGGATTTCCTCGCTGGGGGCGCGGTACGTTTCGGTGCTAACACGCAATGGCACGGAATTTTTGATCCCGAATGAGGATCTGATCACCAATCGGGTGGTAAACTGGTCTCATTCCAGTGACCTTGTGCGCCTCGATATTACGTTTGGGGTCAGCTATGACAGTGATCCCCACGCCGTGAAAAAGATCGCCTCGGCGGCGCCCTTGCTGGTTGATCGGGTTATCCACAATCCACCGCCCGTGTGCCATGTCACCGGATTTGGCGACAGTTCGATTGATTTTATTTTGCGGTTCTGGATACGTGATCCAACGGGTGGGCTGACAAATGTGCGGGGCAATGTTTTTCTGGCGCTTTGGGATGCTTTGAAAGCTGAAAATATTGAAATCCCCTTCCCGCGCCGTGATGTTACCTTGATTAATCAAGCCGAAGATCAGGCTAAATCATGATGATATTTTACCATTGGCAAGGCGCAACTTTGGTGCGATGCTTTAGCCGAAACCACAGCCTTGAAAAGGTATAATCATGCAGTTCCATTCGCCCGATACTATCAAACAAGCCATTGAACTTCTTGATGAATCCCAAGGGGTCAATCGTATTTTGGCTGGCGGGAGCGATATCTTGGTGCAATTGCGCCTTGGGTTGACAACACCGGATTTGATCATTGATATCAAACATATTGATGGTATGCGCGATATTTGCGCCGAGGGTGGCGGGTATCGCATCGGGGCCGGGGTAAGTGGCGCTGAAATGGATGAACATGCGGGGCTGAAATCCCTGTGGCCCGGTGTGGTTGAAGCCATGGCGCTGGTTGGCTCAACGCAAGTGCAGGGCCGGGCGACGATGGTGGGCAACCTGTGCAATGCCTCGCCGGCCGCTGACAGTGTGCCCGCGATGGTTGCTGCGGGGGCTAGGGCGATGATTGTCGGGCCAAAGGGTACGCGCACTTGCCCGGTGCAGGATATCCCGTCCGGACCGGGGAAAACCACCTTGCAAAAGGCCGAGATTATCACATCGATTTATCTGCCTGCGCGCCCTGAAAATGCAAGCGATGCCTATCTGCGGTTTATTCCGCGCACCGAGATGGATATCGCGGTTTCAGCGGCGGGGGTAAGCTTGACGCTTGATAATACCGGGGAAATTATCGAGGCACAGGTTGCACTAGGGGCCGTTGCGCCGACGGTTTTACGGGTTGATGCCGGGGCCGAAATACTGATTGGCAGCAAACTTGACGCCGATACCCAGGCAAAGTTGCAAGACATTTGTGCGGCGGCCTGCAATCCGATTGACGACAGGCGCGGTACGGTGGCATTTCGCCGCAAAACCGTCGGCGTTTTAGCAAAACGTGCGGCATTGATTGCCTATAGCCGTGCTGGAGGCCTAATATGAGCAAGATACATGTAACCACATCGATTAACGGCGATAACGTAGAATATCTTTGCGAACCCGGCGAGACTCTGCTCGACGTTTTGCGCAACCATATTGGGCTGACGGGCGCTAAAGAAGGGTGCAGTACAGGGGATTGCGGAGCCTGTAGTGTGACCCTTGACGGGCGTCTGGTTTGCGCTTGCCTCGTGCTTGGCGCAGAGGTTGAAGGGCGCGAGATTAACACTATTGAAGGCATGTCTGATGCACAGACATTGCACCCGCTGCAACGCCACATTCTGGAAGGCGCGGCCTTGCAATGTGGTGTGTGTACGCCGGGTATTTTAATCGCCGCCAAAGCATTGCTGGAAAAAAATCCTGACCCAAGCGAGAGCGAGGTGCGCTATTGGCTGGCAGGAAACCTGTGCCGGTGCACGGGGTATGACAAAATAATCCGTGCGGTGCTGCATGCCGCTGCTGAAATGCGGGGGGTGTGATTATGGGATTGGATCAAACAAAAAAGGACTTTAAGGTCGTTGGCAATCGCATGACGCGCCCTGATGGCATTGATAAAGTTACCGGGCGTGCCCTGTTTGGGGCTGATATGTCTGCGCCGGGCATGCTCTATGGTGCGATTTTGCGCAGCCCCCACCCCCATGCCCGTATTTTGAACATAGATGCAACAGAGGCTCTGGCGCTTGGCGGGGTTAAGGCGGTGGTTACGGCGGCAGATTTCACGCCCCAGAAAAGGACGTTTAATCAAGACATACTTGATAATTGCATGGCGCGCGATGTGGCGCTTTATGATGGTCATGCGGTTGCTGCTGTGGCGGCGAGCAGTGAAATCATAGCCAAAAAGGCACTGGAACTGCTTAAGGTCGAATACGAGGTTTTACCCTTTGTTATTGACGTTGATGCGGCTATGCGCATGGATGCACCAGTAGTGCATGCGGGCAGAGAATATCGAAATATACCTGAAGATAGTGCGCCAAACGTCTCAAATCATTGTGAATTCGGGCACGGTGATATGAATGCAGGCTTTGCCAAAGCCGATAAGATTATTGAACGTAGCTTCAAAACCGCAGCAACCCATCAGGGCTATATCGAACCTCATGCTTGTCTTGCCAGCATTGGTGCCGATGGGCGAGGCGATCTTTGGACCTGTACGCAAGGCCATTATATGGTGCGCGATTTTTGTGCGGCTTTCATCGATATGAAGGCCAGCCAACTGCGGGTTACGGCCTCGGAAATTGGTGGTGGGTTTGGCGGGAAAACCACCGTATTTATTGAACCCGTTGCCCTTGCCTTGGCTCGAAAATCCGGGCGGCCGGTCAAATTGGTTATGTCACGCGAAGAGGTTTTCCGCGCCACCGGCCCTACGGTTTCTTCCAGTACGGACGTTAAAATCGGCATGACAAATGATGGCCGCATTACCGCCGGATACGCCAATTTGCGGTATCAGGGCGGCGCATTTCCCAATGAAACCATGATGTTAGGGGCGATGACCGCTTTTGCGTCATATGATCTGGAGGCTGTGCAAACCATTGGCTGGAATGTCCTGACCAATCGCCCCAAACAAGCGTCATACCGCGCACCGGGCGCGCCGATGGCGATTTATACGGTTGAGGCCGTGATTGATGAGCTGTGTCAGGCCTTAGATCTTGATCCGCTGGAGGTGCGGCTGAAAAATGCCGCGCGCAAGGGCACCAAAGCGTCTTATGGGCCTAGTTTTGATGAAATAGGACTGGTTGCCACATTAGAGGCGGCCCAAAAACACCCCCATTACAGCGCACCGCTCGGGCCAAATCAGGGCCGGGGGGTGGCCTGTGGTTTTTGGTTTAATTTCGGTGGAAATGCCAGTGTTTCGCTGGCGATTAACAGCGATGGCACCGTGGCCGTTACCGAAGGAAACCCTGATATCGGCGGTTCACGCGCCTCTATCAGCATGATGGCCGCAGAAGAGCTGGGCATTCCTTATGATAAGGTGCGCACCATTGTTGGTGATACCAATGCCATTGGTTTCAGTGATGTAACCGATGGTAGCCGCGTGACTTTTGTTGTGGGGCTTGCCACCATCAAGGCGGCGCGCGGGGCGATTAAAATTCTATGTGCGCGCGCGGCCAAAATCTGGGGGATTGATGCGGATGCTGTGATCTGGGAAGATGGCGCCGCTAAGCCGTCCGGGCATAATGCCGGGGAATTCCCCCCCATGACATTAGCTGAAATTGCCAAAGTCGCCCATAAAACCGGCGGGCCGATTGCCGGGCATTATGAGGCAAATACCGACGGGGCCGGGGTCAGTTTTGGTGTGCATCTGGTGGATATTGAGGTCGACCCTGAAACCGGCGGCCCTAAAATCCTGCGCTATACGGTGTTTCAGGATGCCGGCAAGGCCATTAACCCCGATTATGTCGAGGGACAAATGCAAGGTGGGGCGGTGCAAGGCATTGGCTGGGCGCTTAATGAGGAATATATTTACGGCAAAGACGGGCGTTTGCAAAACCCCGGCTTCTTGGATTACCGCATTCCCGTGGCGTCCGATTTGCCGATGATTGATACGGTTATTCTGGAAATCCCAAATCCGGGGCATCCTTATGGGGTGCGCGGGGTTGGGGAAACGGGCATCGTGCCACCGCTCGCGGCGGTCACCAACGGTGTGTCACGGGCCGCAAATGTGCGGATGTATGCGCTGCCGATGTCCCCGCCGCGCATTCTGGCGGCAATAGAGGGTAAATAATATGGTGAAAGTCATGCTTTGGGGGTCTTTGCGCGCCGCAGCACATGGTTTGGACGCCATTGAGGTTAGCGCAACAAACACCCGTGAGATGTTGAAAGCCTTGATAGAAACCCATCCAGAATTGCAGCCCATCATCGAAAACGGTGTATCCGTTGCCATTGATGGACAGATTTACAAAGAAGCGTGGTTCACCACAATCACCCCCGACAGCGAGGTCGTATTAATGCCTTACATGGCCGGGGGTTGATGGATCACGGGATGATTGTCGTGAACCCCATAGAGACCCAGCTTTGCATACCGCCACGATAATAATGAAGTTTTTGCGCGGGATAGCCAATTTCCAGCAGGTGGCGGATGGCCGCGGGGGATTGTCCGCACCACGGGCCATTGCAAAACAACATCAGATCTTTGGGGTTATCGAAAACCCATTCACCTGTGCTGGATTGCCCGCCCCCTAACATTGCCATTATGCTGTCAAAAAATACGTTAGTATCACTTGGCACCAATAATGCGTGTGAGAGATTTACCGCTCCGGGGATCGTGCCTTTGGCATAAAAATCCTGTGTTCGGGAATCGACTAAAAAACCATTATCCGTATCCACATATTCCTTTAAAAATGCCAATAGTTCCAGCTCGCCAACCGTTTGGACCTCATCATTTATTTCAAGCGGTTGCACACAAAACGGTGGGCAGGCCCTAGAGGTTTTGGCAAAAAAATCGGGGATGGTTGCATTGGGGTTCTGGTCACGCTCAATAACATATGTATTGCCGCGAAAGCTATATTCAACATCCATAATTTCAGGTGTTATCTGTACATTTTGTGCATTTGCAAAAGAGGTGCTTAGACAAAAAAGGGCTGTAGCTACTAGGGTATACTTGTATATTTTCATCAGAATACGCATTTTCAAAAGTGAAAATTACGCCTTTCTTTACGGTGACATAAGTAACGTTTACGACTGTTAGATATGATTTGTTTAAAGTTTTGTCAATTCCGGTTTTTGAATACAGTTAACGTCCCCTGATACGTGGATCAAGCGCGTCGCGCAAGCCATCGCCGATGAAATTTACGCTCAGTACCGTAAGCGAGATCGCCAGCCCGGGCCAGACTACGCGCGCCGGGGTTAATGTCATATAATTTGCCCCGTCATACAGCAACCGCCCCCATGTGGGGAAATCCGATGGGAATCCAAGCCCGAGGAACGATAGCGCGCTTTCGGTGATAATGGCGTTGGCAACCCCCAAAGTGGCCGATACCATGATCGGGGACAGAACATTTGGAAATATATGACGCCAAATGATGCGCCGGTCCGGGGTGCCAATAGATTTGGCCGCCAGCACGAATTCGCGTTCTTTTTGCGCCAAAACATCACCGCGCACGATTCTGGCGGTGTTCATCCAGCTGGTTATGCCAATGATAAACACGATCAACAGGAATATGCCGGTCTCGGGGCCGAATAAATTGCGCAGCGTGTCACGAAACAGCATGATAATAACCAGCAGTAGCGGTAGTATCGGCAAGGCAAGAAACAGGTCTGTCAGACGCATCAGCGGCCCGTCCAAGCGTTTGAAATACCCTGCTAACAAGCCAACCAGCGTGCCGACAACCAGAGAAATCAGCATCGCAATCATCCCGACGGCCATAGAAACCCGCCCGCCCTGCAATACTTGTGCTAGCATATCGCGGCCCAATTGGTCTGTGCCCAGCGGATGGATGAAGCTAGGCCCCTGATTTTTATCTTGGATATTCAAATATTGTGGATTTACGTCGTAAACATACGGCCCCAGAAAAACTGCGAACAGGATAAATCCGAACACGGCTGTGCCAATCAACGCGCCTGTATGGGTCTTATATTGCGCCCAAACATCGCTCCAGAGGGAACGGTTTTGGCTCTCATCAATGGAAATATCAGTCATAACGGATCCTTGGATCAAGCAAGCCATAAAGAATATCGGCAATCAGGTTGAACAGAACAATAAGAACCGCGAAAATGAAGGTCAGGGTCTGTACCAGCGGGATATCGGCGCCTTGGATGCCGATGATTAATAGTTGCCCCAGCCCGTTGACCTTAAAAATCTGCTCGGTGATGATGGCACCGCCAAACACTTGCGGCACGCCCAGCGCAATCACTGTGACCACAGGAATAAGTGAGTTGCGCAGCACATGCACCAGCACCACGGTTTTTTCCCGCATGCCTTTAGCGCGCGCCGTGCGCACATAATCCTGTTGCAAATTATCCAGCATCGAGGCCCGCATGAATCGGCTAAGCTGGGCCGCATTAAAGAACGCCAACACCATCACCGGCATAATCATCTGTTTGATTTGAAAAATAAAGCTGCTCCAATCCGTGACCTTATGGGTGGTGTCGTAAATTGACGGGAACCAGTGCAGGTTTACGGAAAAAATCACGATCATCAGCAACCCGGTAAAAAACGTCGGCACCGAAAACCCGAGCATGGAGATAAATGTGCCGATCTGGTCAAACCAGCTGTATTGTTTATAGGCAGAAATCACGCCGATGGGTATGGCGATGATGATGCCAACAACATAGGACATGCCAACCACCCATAGGGTTTGCGGCATGCGTTCCACGACCAGATCAACCACCGGCGAGCGTGTGGACCAACTGCGTACCCGCAGACGTTCGCCATCCCCGATTGTGATGTTGAACCATTGCTCGATCATATTTAGCGGTTCGTTGATGAAAAATTGTTGGCACCAAAGCAGATAGCGCACGACCATGGGTTTATCCAAACCAAGTGATATACGTATTTTTTCACGTACCTCGGGGGGAATGGTCAGTGGCAGGTTACCCGTGGGGTCATTCGGGGCCATGTCCAGGATGAGGAAAATAACGAAACTGATGAACAAAAGCGTCGGGATCGTAAAGATCAATCGCCGGATTGTGTAATTTAGCATGAATACGCCTCAGTTAAGCAGTCTATAAAAAATGTGCCGCTCCGAATACAAATCCGGAGCGGCACGATGTCATTTTACTTGCGGGACCAGTCCGCAATGTTCCACAAATCACTATCCCAAGCATTCAGACGAACACCATCAAGTGTATTTGCAACACCGGCAACGTTACCACGGTGCACCAGCGGGATCAGAACGTAGTTCTGGATCAGCATGTCATTCATGCCTTTCGCCAGACGCGCACGCTCATCAATGTCCGCAGTTCCGGCCATTTCAGCAACCATTGCGTCATATTCGTCGTTACAGAAACGCGGCATGTTGTTACCTAACCATGCATTTTCTGGCGATGGAATATCCACGCATGCCCAGCTACCCATATAGGTTTCTGGATCGGTGCCATCAAAGCCGTTCGTGAACATTTCAATGTCCGAGAAGAACTTTTGGAACGTATCAGGGCTGGATTGATCTCCCCCAAAGAATACACCTGCGTCGATGTTTTTCAGCTCGGTTTCGATGCCGATTTCGCCCCACCACTGTTTAACCAGCGCTTGGAAATCCTGACGCACAGCGTTTGTGGAGGTTTGGTAAAGCACCGAAAGGCGCACGCCGTCTTTAGCGCGAACACCGTCTGAACCCATGGCCCAACCTGCATCATCCAACAAGGCATTTGCCCCTGCGATATCTTGCGTTTGGCAAGAATCATTGGCTGTTGAGTTATAGATTGCAGGTGCTGGCAGAACGTTACAGGTGTTCTTACCGGCTTTGCCATACCCAACTTCGACCAATAGCGGACGATTGATGGCAAGGCTCATCGCTTTACGCACGGCTATATCCGTTAAGAACGGGTGCGGTTCACCAACAGTGCCGCGGGCATCGCCAAGATCCGAACTTGGGTTCGTAAGGTTAACCAGAATGCGTTCAACATTCGGGCCAAAACCCGCCTGAACGGTGCCATTACCCTTGGCTTCCATTTGTGCCAGAATTTCAGGGGCAACCTGAAGGTTCCAGGCGTAATCAAACTCACCCGTTTCCAGAACAGCACGTGCGGCTGCGGCTGCGTCACCGCCACCTTTGAACACCACGGTTGCAAAGGCAGGTTTGCTTGGGTCGCGATACATATCGTTCGCTGCAAGCGAAATCGTGTCGTTTGCGCGGAATTCAGACACAACGAACGGGCCGGTGCCGATTGGGTTAAAGTTTTGCTCCGTACAGGTTGGTGCCGCAGCACCTGTGCAGTCTGCAAATTGTGCAGCCTGAAGTACCGGTGTGGTTGAGCCTACAAACGGACCATATGGGAAGGGTTTTGATTTGCCAAAGGTGATTTTTACGTGCAAATCATCTAGCGCTTCGATGTTTGTAACATCATTAAAGCTGGCCAACTGCTGGCAACCGCCATCGGGGTTTGTGCAGTAGTTTGCGGTAAACACAACGTCTGCCGCTGTCAGCGCGGAACCATCAGACCATTTAACGCCTTCTTTAAGGGTCCAGGTGATGCTGGTCAGATCCTCAGAGATACCACCATTGGCAACCGTTGGAATTTCTGCTGCCAAAAACGGGATCATTTTGCCGTTTTCATCATAGCGCGCCAATGGTTCAAGTACCATAGAGGCCGCATCAACGTCCTTGGTGCCACCGGAAAGATATGGGTTGAGCATTGAAGATGCCTGCCAATAAATGATATTGGCCTGGCCATCGCGGCCCCGGGCTTCATGCGAGCCGGCAAGAGCGGTTGTCGCCAATAATGATGCACCAGCAGCGGTGATCATAAGATTTGTGAACTTCATATTTCTTCTCCTTGGTTTGGTATCAGCGCGGGCTTTTCCCGCATCTTTGGGTTATTCAAGCAGGTGACAGGCGGCAAAATGCCCATCCCCGTAATCTCGCCACTCAGGTTCTTTTGAGCGACAAATATCCTGCACTTTAGGACAACGTGTGCAGAAATTACAGCCTTTCGGCGGGTTCGACGGGCTGGGCACATCGCCTTGCAAGATGATATGCTCGCGCGTGGTTTCAACCGACGGGTCAGGGTGTGGAACGGCGGATAACAAGGCCTCAGTATAAGGGTGAAGCGGGGCATCGTAAAGCGCGTTGCGCGGGGCAAGTTCAACGATTTTACCAAGGTACATCACGGCCACACGGGTCGCCAGATGGCGGATCATCGAAAGATCATGGCTGATGAACAGATAGGTCAGCCCCAGCTTGGCCTGCAAATCTTCCAGCAGGTTTACCACTTGGGCCTGAATCGAGACATCAAGTGCTGCAATCGGTTCATCACAAATGATAAATTTGGGGTTCAGGGCCAAAGCGCGGGCGATGCCGATACGTTGGCGTTGCCCACCGGAAAATTCATGGGGGTATCGATCGGCGAAATGGCGAGACAGCCCGACCGCGTCCATCAAAGCCGCAACTTTTTCGCGTTTCTCGGCCTTATTAAATTCTGTGTGTTCATCAAAGGGTTCGGCGATAATCGACCCAACTGTCATGCGCGGATTAAGGCTGGCTTGCGGATCTTGAAAAATCATCTGCATTTCGGGGCGTAAATCGCGCAACGCTTCACCGGAAATATGGCTGATGTCTTTTCCGTCGATAGAAATCGTGCCATCGGTGATGTCATATAGACGCAAAATTGCGCGCCCAACGGTGGATTTTCCACAGCCACTTTCGCCAACCAACCCAAGCGTTTCGCCTGCAAAAATATCAAAAGATACCCCGTCAACGGCTTTTACCTGCCCGACCTCCCGGCGCAAAATGCCGCGATGAATCGGGAAGTGCATCTTGAGGTTTTCTACTTTTACCAGCGCGCGGTTCTCATCAGGCACTACGTTTCCTCCCGGTTTCAGCATCCCACCAACACGCAATGTCATGCCCTTTACCTATATCAATCCGTTGAGGGTTTTCTGTGTGGCAACGCTCCATAACATGCTGACACCGTGGCGCAAACTCACAAGAACTTGGGTGGGCACGCATATTTGGCGGCTGACCGCTAATGGAACGCAATCTGTCATCGCGCTCACCATCCGCCTTGGGCAGGGTCTCCAGCAACGCCCGGGTATAGGGGTGTTGGGGGTTGGCAAAAAGTTCTTTCACAGGGGCGTGTTCAACAATTTGCCCCGCGTACATAACGGCCACACGATCAGCAATGCCGGCGACAACCCCAAGATCATGGGTGATCCAGATAATTGCCATGCCCAGCTTTTGACGCAGCTCTTTCACCAGTTCAATAATTTGCGCCTGAATGGTCACATCCAGCGCCGTTGTCGGCTCATCGGCAATTAAAACCTTTGGATCACACGAAAGCGCAATCGCAATCATAACCCGTTGGCGCATACCGCCTGAAAACTGATGGGGGAAATCCTTTAGGCGGCTGGCCGCATCGGGAATGCCAACCAGTTCCAACAGCTCAATCGCCCGCGCGCGCGCCTGGGCTTTGGTCATGCCAAGATGTTCGCGCAAAGGCTCCATCAGTTGGAAACCAACATTGAAAACCGGATTGAGCGAGGTCATGGGATCTTGAAAAATAAACCCGACTTTACCACCCCGCAAGGCGCGTAATTGATTGTCAGTCATGGCCCCAACATCATCACCATCAATGATTATATCGCCGCTAACGATCTCAGCAGGCGGTGTTGGAAGCAGCTTCATCAAAGACATCATCGTCACAGATTTACCCGACCCGCTTTCACCGACCACACCTAACAGCTCGCCAGGTGCCAGTGAAAAACTAACGCCGTTAACCGCATGCACAGCGCCATCGCGCGTGTGAAACACAGTCTTCAAATTAGCCACATCAAGAATTGTGGCGGTCCCATCGAGCATATATAGCTCCCTGTTATTCGTGCCCTAATTTGCTCAAGGCGTTATACGGATTACTTCATCCATTAATTAAGCATACTAAACACCATGCACGGCATTTCGACAATCCCAAATTTACCTTGACCATCGGCCCGTCGCTGGATCAGGATAACCCAACTATCACAGGAGTTTTTATGCCCGATACGTATTCTGCCAAGGAAATGTTAGAAAAGCTTGTCGCTTTTCCGTCGGTTTCTTTCGAATCAAATCTACCAATAATTGCATTTATTCAAGGTTATTTATCCGGTTTTGGCGTTGATTCGGTGTTGGTTCCTGATAAAACGGGTCAAAAAGCCAATCTTTATGCGCAAATTGGTCCGAATGTTGAAGGCGGTGTTGTGTTATCCGGGCATACGGATGTTGTGCCAACTAAAGGGCAAGCCTGGGACAGTGATCCGTTTATTTTGACAGAACGCGATGGCAAGCTTTATGGGCGCGGATCGTGCGATATGAAGGGCTTTTTGGCGATCGGATTGTCACTGGTACCTGAAATGCTGGCGGCGAATTTAAAATACCCTATACAATTTGCCTTTTCCTATGACGAGGAAGTTGGCTGCATCGGTGCACCGTTTATGATCCGCGAGATGGTGGAAAACCTGCCCCGTGCCCGGGCGGTAATCGTTGGTGAACCATCCATGATGCAGGTGGTGACCGGCCATAAAGGCGCATTTGGTTTTACCACACATGTACGCGGCTTTGAAATTCATTCCAGCCTGATGCATGAGGGGGTTTCGGCCACCATGGTTGCGGCCCGTCTGGTGGACTGGCTGCGTCAACGTTTTGAAGAGGCCAAAGCCGCCCCCGTTCATCCCCTTGATGCACTGTTTGAACCACCGTTTACCACTTTTCATGTTGGTGTAATTAATGGTGGCAGCGCCAGCAATATCACCGCCAAGGATTGCACGTTTACCACCGACATTCGCTGCCCGCCTTCGCAAAACCCTGAAGATTGGCTGGCAAAATACATGGTGTTCGTCGCCGAGGTAGAGGCCGAAATGCAGGCCATTATTCCCGAGACCTATATCAAGGTTGAAACCCGTGATGCAAACCCGGGCTTGAAGCCGGAAACCGACGGTGTGGCGGAAAGTTTTGTGCGCCAAATCACCGGTGACAACGGCACGCATATGGTGTCTTATGGTACCGAAGCGGGGCAGTTCCAACGTGAAGGGTACTCCGTAATTATCTGTGGTCCTGGTGATATCGCACAGGGGCATCAACCAAACGAGTTTCTGGCCGTCAGCCAGCTTAAGGCCGGCGAAGCCTTTATGCGCACACTCATCACCAAATTAACCTAAGGAAACACCATGGCCACCATTAACCGATTTGCCGACCTGCACGATGAAATTACGGCATGGCGGCGCGATTTACACCAACATCCCGAGATATTGTTCGACACTATCCGCACCTCCGGTGTTGTCGCCAAAAAGCTGAAATCTTTTGGCTGTGATGAGGTGGTTGAAGGGCTGGGGCGCACCGGTGTTGTCGGGGTGATTCACGGGAAAACCAACAATAGCGGTAAGGTTATTGGCCTGCGCGCTGACATGGATGCGCTGCCCATTCATGAAACCACCGGGGCGGAACATGCCTCAAAAACCGACGGGGCCATGCATGCTTGCGGGCATGATGGGCATACGGCGATGTTGTTGGGGGCGGCAGTTTATCTGGCCGAAACCCGAAATTTTGACGGCACCGTCATCGTGATTTTCCAGCCTGCCGAAGAGGGCGGTGCCGGGGGCAAAGAGATGGTTGACGACGGTATGATGGAACGTTTCGGCATTCAGGAAGTCTACGGATTGCACAACTATCCGGGCCTGAAAGTGGGGAAATTTGCCACCCGCGCCGGTTCCCTGTTGGCGGCAACGGATGAATTCACTATCCATGTCGAAGGGCTGGGCGGGCATGCGGCCAATCCAAGCGCCTGCATTGATACAACCCTGGTTGCCAGCCATATCGTCGTGGCCTTGCAATCTATCGTGGCGCGCAACACCGACCCTTTGGGCAGTGTGGTGGTCTCTGTCACCAGTTTTGAGACGGAATCAAAGGCATATAATGTCATTCCCCAACGTGTGGAAATCCGCGGCACCTGTCGTACTTTGACCCCGGAAAATCGGGAAATGGCGCAAGAAAACGTCAAACGCATTGCCGAAAATACCGCGGCGGCATTTGGGGCCAGTGCCAAGGTTGATTACAAACGCGGCTATCCGGTCACGTTTAACCACGCGGATCAAACGGCCTTTGCGGTTGATGTGGCGCGCAGCATTGTCGGGGAAAACATGGTAAACGATGACACCCCGCCTGTGATGGGGGGGGAAGATTTCTCGTATATGCTCGAATCTCGCCCCGGAGCGTTTTTGTTTGTTGGAAACGGCGATACGGCGACGCTGCACCATCCCGATTATGACTTTAACGACGATTTGATCCCTGTGGGGTGTTCCTACTGGGCAAAACTGGTTGAAACGGCGATGCCTGCCTGATGAAAACCCGCCCCGCGTATACCGGCCCTGACCTTTGCGCACTTGAAGCACATGAGGTTGTCGGCCTGCTTAAACGGGGCGAGGTTTCAGCGCTTGAGCTGCAAAAAGCCTGTTTGCAACGATGTGCCGCCGTTGAACCCGCCGTGAATGCGATGCCGACGATTTGTCGGGCGCGTGCACAAACGGCTGCACAAAATATCCCGCCAAAATCTATGCTGGCCGGCCTGCCGATCGGCATCAAAGACCTGATGGCTGTGGCCGGTGTGCACACGACGTATGGGACCAAAGGGCTGGCGGATAACATCCCCAGCCAAAGCGAGCCACTGGTGGAACTGCTGGAACATAACGGCGCGGTGGTTATTGGCAAAACCAACACGCCGGAACTGGGGGCAGGTGGCAATACTTTCAACGAAGTGTTTGGGGCCACGGCCAACCCGTGGAATACCGGGCGCAATGCGGGGGGATCATCCGGTGGGGCGGCAGCATCGCTGGCAACCGGCGAGGTCTGGCTGTCGCATGGGTCCGATTATGGCGGCTCATTGCGCACGCCGGCGGCCTATTGCGGTGTGGTCGGTTTGCGCCCCAGCCCCGGGCGCGCGGGTGGGGCAGGGGTTTTGACCGCCTGGAATAGCGAAGGTGTGCAGGGACCAATGGCGCGCTCGGTTACAGATTGTGCGTTATTTCTGGATGCGATGTGCGGGTTTGATCCAAACAGCCCCATATCGCTGGAAAAACCGGATGAACCGTTTCTGCGCGCTCTTGGCAATCCGCCGCATAAATTGCGTGTGGCCTATTCGCCGGATATGGGCGGGCATGGTTTGGTAACGCCAGAGGTCTCACAGTTGTTGGCAGAAGCCTTGGAAAAAATTATCCGCAACGGTGGTGTGGTGGATGAAGTCCCCCTGAAAACCACGACGCTCGATGCTACATTTCGCACGTTGCGTGGCATTGGGTTTGCGGCGCAATACAGCCGCATGCCAGATACGGTGCGCCAACATCTAAAGGCAACTATTCGTGAAAACGTTGCCTTTGGGCAGGCTTTAAGCGTCGATCAAATCGCCGATGCGCAGATCAACCGCAGTATTCTTTTCAATCATATCAGTGGTGTATTGCGCAAATTTGATGTGCTCGCCTGTCCGGTAGTTGGCCTGGCACCCGGTCCCTTATCCCAAGAGTACCCCACAGAAATAAACGGCGCGCCGCTTGGCGATTACCTTGACTGGTTGCGGTTTTCCAACCTTGCGACCGTCACCAGCCTGCCAGCGATTTCCCTGCCCGTTGGCTATTTGCCAGATGGCATGCCCATGGGGATCCAGCTGATCGGTCCTAACCGGGGCGAGGCCAAACTGCTAGCCGTTGCCCGCGCATTTGAACGTATTCTCGATCTGCCCAAAACCCCGATTGATCCTGTGCTGCTTGACTGAGAGCCATGTAACGCATATTCTATTACTATGCTTGGTATAGACTATCACGTGATAAAAGTGTGAGGGTATCTGTGAATATTCCCTCAATTTATCAAACATGTTTGTCGCAAAACGGCAGCAAATTCATTTAGTATTAATACATGGTTTTGATAAACGTCCCAAAGGGAATGGCAGATGGCATCATATGTATTAAACGCAACCACATTCGGGGCTTTTTATCAAAGCTTGGGGGCAACCGGCGCCGATGATGATATTGTTGTGAATATCGGGGCGGGGTTTTCCGGCACCATAACCGTGGATTCGATCATCGGGGATGGTGAGATTGAGGAGATCACGGTTAATCTGCCCCCCGGCTGGTCGCTTGCCCTGACCGGCGATCCGGTGATCCCCGGCGAAACCCCCGCCGATCACTCGATGTCGTATTCGGTGCTTAATGCCGCTGGCAATCCGGTTGGTACGGCCCTTTTTCGCGGGAATATATTTCACATCCCTTGTTTTACACGCGGTGCACATGTTTTATGCGCCAGCGCCAAAACCCGCCCGATTGAGGACCTTTGTGCAGGGGATAAAGTGATGACCCGCGATTCAGGCATGCAAACGATCAAATGGATAGGCTCGACAATACTTGATCGCTATGCGCTTGATAAAAATCCTGAATACCGGCCAATCCGCTTTAAAAAAGGTGCTTTGGGGCAAAATAACGCGACGCTGCTTTCACCACAACACAGGGTAATGCTGGAAGATTGGCGCGCTATATTATTGTTTGGTACCCCAGAGGTTCTGGTACCGGCAAAGGCCCTGGTCAATGATAAAACCATCGTAATTGCGCATAGCATGGACAAGGTGGAATATTTCCATATTCTGTTTGAAAAACATGAAATCCTGTTTGTTGATAACATTTGGAGTGAAAGTTTCTTCCCTGGGGAATACATGCTGAATGGTCTTGGAAAGGCAACATACGCTGAAATAATAGCGTTGTTTCCCGCACTCGAATCAAGACCGGATGCATATGGGCCAACTGCGCGCATGGTTTTAACACCACGTGAAACCCATCTCTTGTCGATTTAAGTTGAATTACCCCACCCGGACGATTGAAATCCAGAGATAACCCCTTATTTGCAAAACTATCTGACAACCGGCTCCGACGTCTTGCCAATCGAGCAGCGCCGCAGTAGGGTCCGCGCAGAAAATTAACGGCAAGGGACGCCGATAACCACCAAGGGGAAAATATGTTTGCATCACCAGCATACGCACAAGTAGCAGGCGGCGGATTTGGCGCTGGAATTGGCGGCTTTGTGCCCATCATCTTGATCTTTGCGATCATGTATTTCCTGATGATCCGCCCACAGCAAAAAAAGATGAAAGACCACCGGGCCATGGTCGAGGCTTTGCGCAAAGGGGATCAGATTATCACCCAAGGCGGCATGATCGGCAAGGTGACCAAGGTCAAGGAAGACGGCGAGGTCGAGGTCGAAATTGCCACCGGCGTCAAGGTGCGCATTCTTAAACATACTATCACGCAGGTTCTCAATAAAACCGAGCCTACCTAGATTTTTAATGGGCAGCTTTGGGCGGCCTTGCACGGGATACTGAACATATGCTGCAATTTTCATTGTGGAAAAAGGGCCTGATCTGGGGCGCGTGCCTGCTGGGTCTGATTTTTGCGGCCCCCAACGGGTTTTACACCAAGGTTGAAAAGGCCAATGATGCGCGCGCCAAGCTTGTCGCGGCACTGCCTATAAGTGATACCGAGCAGGCCGATATTGACGCCTGGCCGGAATATCTCCCCTCGGGTCTGGTTAATCTGGGGCTGGACTTGCGGGGCGGGGCGCATGTTCTGGTCGAGGTCAGTGTCACGGATGTATATGCTGATCGTCTTGATGCCATGTGGCCCGAAGTACGCGATGTTTTGCGCAAAAATAAAGATGTTGTTGGCACAATCCGGCGCCAAGATGCCGAAAATGGTACGCTACGGGTGCGTATTGGTAATCCCGAGGCCATGCCAAAGGCGCTTGCAGCCGTCAAAACGCTGACCAGTGCTGTGGTATCCCTAACAGGTGCCGGCGCGACTGATTTTGAGGTCACAAACGTGGGTGATATTCTGCTCATGCAGCTTTCGGAGACTGAAAAAATCGCAACAGATGACCGCACAATGCAGCAATCCCTGGAAATTATTCGCCGCCGCGTCGATGAGGCAGGCACCCGTGAGCCGACCATCCAGCGCCAGGGCAAACAGCGGATTTTGGTGCAAGTACCGGGGCTTGGGTCTGCCGAAGAACTGCTGGATCTGATCGGGCGCACGGCAAAACTGACATTTCAGCATGTGGAATTACGTACTGCAAACGCCAATGCCCGCAGTGGCGCGCGTAGCGTTGTCTATCCCAGTGCTGATGAGGAAGGCATTTACTATATCGTTGATAAAACCCCCGTGGTTAGCGGCGACCAACTGGTTGATGCGCAGCCTGCCTTCGATCAAAATGGCCGCCCGGCCGTGAATTTTCGCTTTAACCCGGCGGGTGGGCGTAAATTTGGGGCCTATACGGCGGATAATATCGGCAATCCTTTTGCGATTGTGCTGGATGAAGAGGTCATCTCGGCCCCGCGCATCCAAAGCCATATTCCCGGCGGGGCAGGGATCATCACCGGCAATTTCTCAATCGAGGAAAGCACGCGTCTGGCGATTTTGCTGCGCGCCGGTGCATTGCCTGCAAAAATCACCGTGCTCGAACAACGCACCATTGGCCCGGAACTGGGGCAGGATTCAATTGATGCCGGTAAAATCGCCACCATCATCGCATTTATCGCGGTTCTGGTGTTTATGATATTATCCTACGGTCTGTTTGGCCTGTTTGCCAATATCGCCCTGATCCTAAACGTGGCAATGATATTTGCACTGCTATCGATCATCGGGGCCACGCTGACCTTACCGGGTATTGCCGGCATCGTGCTGACCATCGGGATGGCAGTGGATGCCAATGTCTTGATATTTGAGCGTATCCGCGAGGAACTCAAGGCCAAAAAAGGTCCGGCGCGGGCCATTGAACTGGGTTATCAAAAGGCGCTCTCGGCGATTATTGATGCCAATGTCACGACCTTGATTGCAGCCGTTATTCTGTTTGCGATTGGTGCCGGTCCGGTGCGCGGCTTTGCCGTGACGCTTGGCCTTGGGATCATTACATCGGTCTTTACTGCAATCTGGGTGACCCGCCTGATGGTTGCCTCGTGGTTGGCAGTGCGCAAACCTAAAACAATCGAAGTGTGAGGAAACATTATGCGTCTCAAAATGGTTCCCAGTGAAACGAAAATCGACTTTTTCGGGATATCAAAACTGTCGATAGGGCTGTCTACGGTCCTCATAATCGGCTCGATTATTGCGTTTTTTACCATGGGTTTGAACTTTGGCATCGATTTTCGCGGTGGTTCTTTACTGATGGTCGATACACCCGAAGCCGTGAGCGTGGCAGAGTATCGCGCCGTTTTGAACCCGCTTGATCTTGGTGATGTTTCCGTGACCGAAATCACCGACCCGGCGGCAGTTCTGAAAAATGAGGTCAAACACACAATCCTGATCAGGATGGAACAGCAAGATGGTGATCCAGCGGTTCAAAATGACCTTATAAAACAGGTAAAAACCACCCTTAGCGAGGCGTTTAGCGGCATCAAATACCTGCAAACAGATTCCGTCGGTGCCAAGGTCTCGGGAGAGCTGGTGCAAGCCGGAATTTTGGCGATTGTTCTTGCCGTCGGGGCGGTGCTTTTTTATATTTGGCTACGGTTTGAATGGCAGTTTTCTGTTGGCGCGGTGGCGGCGCTGCTGCATGACATCATCCTGACCATCGGTATTTTCTGTGTGACGCAGATTGAGTTCAACCTGACCATTATCGCCGCAATTCTAACCATCGTTGGCTATTCCCTCAATGACACTGTGGTGGTGTTTGACCGCGTGCGCGAAAACCTGCGCCGGTATAAGAAAAAAGAGCTGGCGGGAGTGTTGAACCTGTCGATCAACGAAACTCTGTCGCGCACAGTGATGACCTCTGTTACCACGTTGATTGCGCTTCTGGCGCTCTATTTTCTGGGTGGCGATGTGATCCGCGGGTTCACATTTGCCATGATCTGGGGGGTTATTGTCGGCACCTATTCCTCGGTTTTTGTCGCATCGGTAATCCTGCTGCGTCTGGGTGTGAAACGGGACTGGGATAAAGACAATAGCGCGGCGGGTACACAGTTTGCCAATATTGACGCCTGATTACGTGTTACACATTTGGTGAACGCAATCAGGCCATCTGATTTATGGCATTAACCTGCAATCTGTGCTTAAACGCATTGTGAATATGCAGGTTAATGAACGTTATTTACCGCGACAATCAATCACAAAGTTGTTTGCCGGAACGCTGGAACCGTCGGCCATTTTAACCTGTTTTGCTTTGGTTGGCTTGCTGCTATGAACCGGTAGCGGGCAAAAGCGCTGTACCCGTTGCATGATTTGTGCTTCGGAAACCTGACTCGGGAAATACGTAACTAAAAGAGAACGTTTTAAGGGAAATATCAGAAATATACCATTGCGATCAGCCGGGTTTGGCAATAATTTTGCCATATGAGCCGAACGATTTTTCGCGGCGTGTTCTGGTGATGCGCAGGCACCAAGCAATAAAACCGCAGCAAGGGCAGAGACGATAATTGTTTTCATAGTATTTTTCCCGATTTATGATTTTATTGTGAATACGCGACCTGTGATGCCATTATCAAGTGTAAACGCGGCCAATCTGGATATTCCCTCTTTCACGGCGCAAAAATTGGCGTATATATCAAGGCAGGCGGCATCGGGCCGCGATAACCAAAGGGGTAATACCACATGGCTTTTGAACTTCCAGATCTACCATATGCACATGACGCACTGGCCGCGGGCGGCATGTCGGCTGAGACCATGGAATTCCACCATGATTTGCACCACGCAGCTTATGTCACCAATGGCAACAAGCTGATTGCGGGCACTGAATGGGCTGATAAATCGCTAGAAGACATCATTACCGGCACTTATGCAGCAGGATCCGTTGCGCAAAACGGGATTTTCAATAATGCCTCGCAACACTGGAACCACGCGCAATTTTGGGAAATGATGGGGCCAAATGGCCGTGCGATGCCCTCAGAGCTTGAAGCGCGGATCGTCGAGGCTTTTGGTTCTGTCGAGGCGTTTAAAACCGAATTTGAGGCCGCCGGGGCCGGGCAATTTGGTTCGGGTTGGGCGTGGCTGGTCGTTGATACCGACGGTACGTTAAAAGTTACCAAAACCGAAAACGGCGTGAATCCTCTGTGTTTCAAGCAAACGGCGCTGCTGGGCTGTGATGTCTGGGAGCATTCCTATTACATCGATTTTCGCAATAAACGCCCGGTCTACCTGTCAAATTTCCTCGATAATCTGGTGAATTGGGAAAATGTGGCGGAGCGTCTGTCAAACGCATAAAACCAAAGAGCTGCCCGAAACCTCTGGCAGCTCTTTTAGCAGGAATTGCCGATGCGAGAGCCGCTAAAAGGTGTTTTAGCCATGGTTTTGGCCTGTAGTATATGGGGTGTGTCCAGCATATATTACAAACAGCTTGCCCATGTGCCCCCGCTCGAGGTTCTAAGTCACCGCACCATCTGGAGCTTTGTCTTCTTTGGCCTCGCCTTGCTGTTGCAACGGCGGTTGGGCGATATTTTTCGCATAATAAAAACGCCACGCACATTGGGGCTTCTGGCCCTCTCGGCTGTAATGATTTCCATTAACTGGTTTGTCTTTATCTACGCGATCCAGATAGGGCGGGCGATGGAAGCAAGCTTTGGCTATTACATTTTCCCGATTGTCGCTGTAGCCATCGGGGTTATTGCCTTGAAGGAACGTCTAAGCTCTGCGCAATTGCTAGCCATAAGCATTGCTTTTATCGCCGTCGTGATCCTTGGCATTGGTCTGGGCAATCCGCCGTGGATATCGCTGATCCTTGCGCTGACATTTGGGGTGTACGGGGTGATCAAGAAACAGATTGCGGCCGGGCCGGTGTTATCGGTGTTCATCGAGGTGCTGATCTTGCTGCCAATCGCCGCATTCTGGCTGTTTGGCGTCCATTATGCCGGGTGGAGCATAACCGGCGTTACCGGGGGCGTATTTGCCAGCAACTGGCAAGATAGCGCATTGTTAATGTTTTCCGGCATACTAACCGGCGGCCCGCTGATCCTGCTGTCTTATGCCGCCAAGCGCATCACGCTGACCACGCTCGGCCTCGTGCAATATCTTAATCCCACGTTGCAATTTCTGGTCGCGACCTTTGTCTTTGCAGAAAGCTTCACCCGCTGGCATGCTATTGCTTTTCCGCTGATCTGGATCGGTTTGGCAATATACTCGGGCGATACCTGGCGTCAGGGTAAATCGAGGGCTAAAGACTCCGCTCTTGTGTAAGTTGCCACAATAGACCATTTTAGCGTAAATTCGGCCCTTGGGGGCAAGAATAGTTAGATACTAAAACAGGATACTGGTGATGGACAATATAATCGTGCGTTACGCAGCAGCGGTCGTGATTGGTGGCAGCACAGCGCTTGCTTTGTATTTTTTCAACCGCGAAGCGCCGGTTGAGATGGCGCAGGTTGCCTCAACACAAGAGGTTGTGGCGGCCACGCCAGTTGAAACTGCGGCCGTTGTGGTGGCCTCTGAAAAACCAGAAGTTGCGCAAACACCTGTCGAAGATACCAGCGCTGTTAGCGATGAACCGGCGGAGGGTACGCTGGAAGGTGCAACAGATGCGCCAGACACAGAGGAAATTCTTGTGGAAGGTGCCGCAGAAATTCCTACAGAAGTTCCTGTAGAAATCCTTGCAGAAACGCCTGAAGAAACCACAGTGCCTGAAACACCCGGTCCCGAGGCCAGCGAAACTTCTGAAGTAACTGATATTGCTGAAGAAACTAGCCAGCCAGAATTTGATGTCGTGCGGGTGGATGAAAGCGGTATGGCAGTGATTGCCGGTACGGCTGAACCAAATTCCACGGTTTCAATCCTGTCAGACGGGGTGGAAATCGGTGAAACCGTCGCCAGTAACTCCGGGGAGTTCGTTGCTATTGTCGATGCGCCCGATACTTCCAAGGCGCAAAACATTGCGTTGCAATCAGAATTGGACGGGGAATTACAGTTTTCAGATGAATCCATCCTGATCTTACCTTCCCTTAACCCCGCATCCGTTGAGGTAAGCGACGAAGAGATCGCGCTGCCGACTATCATTAAAACCACCCCCAATGAGGTCGTTGTTGTGCAGCCGGGCGGGCAGTTGATACTTGACCAGATCAGCCTCGACAGTATTTCATATGACAAAGAGGGCGAGGTCCTTTTGGCCGGGCGCGGCACCCCGGGGCGTGAGGTTATCATCTATGTTTCCGGCACACCGATAAAACAAACCGAAATCTCGCAAATAGGCAGCTGGAAAGCTGTGTTGTTGGAACTAACGGCTGGCAAATACACGCTGCGGATTGATGAAATTGACACTGTGGGCAAAGTTACCAGCCGCATAGAGATGCCTTTTCAACGTGCCTATCCAGCGGATGTCAACGCAGCACAGGAAACAGCAGAAACCCAGGAAAATACCTATATCGTACAGCCCGGAAATTCCCTGTGGCTTATCGCAACCGGACGATACGGTACGGGGCAGAAATATTATCAAATTCTCGCCGCCAACAAGGATAAAATCCGCGACCCGGATCTGATTTACCCCGGGCAGGTGTTTGCAATCCCTAAAGAGGAATAAATCTTAAAGTGCTCTGGTTCTGGGAAAAGGTAAAATGATGTCGGCGGAAAAATCAAACACTACAACAGTACAATATAGCGGTTTACGCACTATCCAGCGTGTCGTCCCCTATCTTTGGCCAAAAGACAGATTGGGGATAAAGGTACGGGTTATTCTGGCGATGATTGCGCTTGTTTTGGCCCGGGTTACCAGTGTTTTCACGCCGTTCTTTTTCAAAGGTGCCATTGATTCAATGTCGCCCGAAATCTTGCAAGATCCAAAGATCATGTTCATCAGCGGCTCCATCGCGCTGGTGGTAGCTTATGGTGCCATTCGCTTGCTCAGCGTTGGCTTTAACCAGTTAAGGGATGCGATTTTTGCCCGCGTTGGCCAACGCGCGTTGCGCAGCCTGGCGCTGGAAACGTTCCGGCATATTCATGCGTTATCTTTACGCTATCATATCACACGCAAAACCGGTGGCCTGTCGCGGATCATTGAACGTGGCGTCAAAGGTGTTGAGTTTCTTTTGCGTTTCATGCTGTTTTCCATCGTTCCCCTGATCCTGGAATTATTTATGGTCGGGGTGATTTTCTTTGTGCTTTTCGATGCGCGCTATCTGGCGATTATCGTTGTCACAATCACGCTTTATGTCTGGTTTACCTTTAAGGTCACCGAGTGGCGGGTGAAAATTCGCCGTGAGATGAACCAGCAGGACACGGACGCCAACCAAAAGGCCATTGACAGCCTGCTGAATTATGAAACCGTTAAATACTTCAGCGCGGAAAACCGTGAGGCGGCGCGCTATGACGTTTCCATGAAATCCTATGAAAAACTGGCGATTCAAACGAATTACACGTTGGGTTTCTTGAATTTCGGGCAGTCGGTACTGATAACCGGCGGGCTGGTGGCGGTGATGGTACTGGCAGCGCTCGGGGTGCAGGATGGCACTTTGACGATCGGGGATTTCGTTATGGTTAACGCCTATATGATCCAGATCACCATGCCGCTGAACTTTCTGGGCACTGTTTACCGTGAGATCCGCCAGGCGCTGGTTGATATGGGCGAGATGTTTGATCTTTTGGGGCAGCCTGCCGAAATTACCGACAAACCCGATGCGCCTGATCTGGAATGTACGGGTGGTGAAATCGTGTTCAAGGACGTGGATTTTTCTTATGAATCAGAGCGTTCCATTTTGCACAATCTCAACCTGAACATCGGGGCAGGGCAGACGGTGGCGGTGGTTGGTCCTTCGGGTTCAGGCAAATCCACCATCGGGCGTTTGTTGTTCAGGTTTTACGATGTGGCGGGCGGCAGTCTGAAAATCGACGGGCAGGACGTGCGTGATATCACCCAAAGCAGCCTGCGCGACAAAATCGGCGTTATCCCGCAAGATACGGTCCTGTTTAACGATACTATCGGCTATAACATCGCCTATGGCCGCCCCGAGGCCAGCGAGGCTGAGGTTATCGAGGCTGCCAAAGCTGCACAAATCCATGATTTCATCCTGTCCTTGCCCGAAGGGTACGACGCGATTGTCGGTGAGCGTGGTTTGAAGCTGTCGGGGGGCGAAAAACAACGGGTCGGGATTGCCCGCACCTTGTTGAAAAATCCGCCAATCCTGCTGCTGGATGAAGCAACATCGGCGCTCGATTCCGAGACCGAGCAGGATATTCTGGAAAGCCTCAAGGCCATGGGCAAAGGGCGCAGTGTGATCACCATCGCGCACCGCCTGTCCACGGTTGTGCATGCAGACCGAATTATCGTGCTGGAAAACGGACAGGTAAGCGAGCAGGGTACCCATGATGAATTGCTGGCCCTGAATGGGCGATATGCCTCCATGTGGGCGCGCCAAGCAGCGGACAATGAGGAAAAGATTGACAACATCGCCTCCTGAGGATTGTCTGAAATCAGACAGATAAGAAAGATGTTGTGATGCCCGATATGACTCCGATTGAGACCACGACCCTTGGGGCTTTTCCAAAACCTGATTACGTGCCTGTGCGCGACTGGTTTGACGCCGCACGCCAAGAGGGCGGGATGAACACGGCGCAAACCACGCATGAATATACGGCTGACAGCCAAAAAGACCCCGCCGCCCATGAGGCACTTTTTATGCGTGCAGCGCGCGAGGTTATTGCCATCCAGATCGCTGCCGGCATTACCATCCCCACAGACGGTGAGGTGCGCCGTGAGAATTACATCCATTACCACTGTCGCCACCTTGATGGCTTTGATTTTGACAATCTCGAACACCGGGTGTTGCGTGATGGCGCCTATGAATCGGACCTTCCGGCCATTCGCAAAGCGGTTAGTCATAAGGGCAGGCTTTATGGACCCCATGATTATCTGGCCGCGCAAAATGTCAGTGCGCGCCCGGTGAAATTCACACTGCCCGGCCCGCTGACGATTATGGATACAACAGCGGATTGTTTTTATAATGATCGCCCCGGACTGAACGCGGCTTTGGCCAAAACCGTTAACACAGAAATTCTGGCGCTGGTCGATGCGGGGTGCCGGTATATTCAGGTCGATGAACCGCTTTTTGCCCGCAAGGTCGATGATGCCTTAAATTTTGGCATGGAGGGGCTGGAGCGTTGTTTTCACAATGTTCCCAAATCCGTAACAAGGATTGTGCATATGTGTTGTGGCTATCCTGATCATCTGGATGATAATGATTATAAAAAGGCCGATCCTGACAGCTATCACCGGCTTGCCAGCGCTATTGATGCCGCCGCTTTTGACCAGATTTCCATTGAGGATGCCCATTGTTGTAACAACCTCGATCTGCTTGATAAATTGCAGTCAAAAACCGTGATTTTCGGCGCTGTTGCCATTGCCAGCAGCCGGGTGGAAACGGTTGACGAGATTGAGGCCCGTCTGCGCGACGCCCTCAATCATATTGATCGCGAGCGTCTGGTTGTCGCCCCGGACTGTGGTCTTGGCCTGCTTACGCCTGAACTGGCAGCAGCAAAATTGAAAGCTATGTGCGAAGCTGCGGCGCGCATCTGACCCAAACCGCTTGTTTCCCTGCGGTATTTCCGCTAGCCCGTCGCCATGATGCTTAAACTTGTTACCACCCTTACCGGGGGCGCGCCCGAGGGGTATGACGCCCGCCTTGTGCTCGATCTGGTAAAGCGGGCAGGCGGCCCGGTTATCCATGTGGCGCGCAATGATACCCGTCTTGTGGCGATGCAGCAGGCCTTGCAGTTTTTTGCGCCCGATTTGCCGGTATTAACCTTTCCCGCCTGGGATTGTCTGCCCTATGACCGTATTTCACCCAACGCCGATGTATCTGCGCGCCGCATGGCGACCCTGGCAGCGTTGGTCGATGGGTGGTCGCGCCCCTCGGTGATTTTAACCACCCTAAATAGCGCCACGCAAAAAGTACCGGCGCGCGCCGTGATCGGGGCGGCCAGTTTCACGGCCCAAGTTGGCAAACAGCTTAATCTCGACGCGCTCAAATCCTTTTTTATGCGCATGGGGTATTCACAAGCTCCAACCGTGATGGAGCCGGGCGATTACTCCATTCGTGGTGGGTTGATTGATATATTTCCCCCCGGTGCAGATGGCCCGGTGCGCCTCGATTTATTTGGCGATATTCTGGATGGCGCGCGCCGCTTTAATCCCGCAACCCAACGCACAATCGCAAAAATTGACCGCATAGAGCTGGCCCCGGTTTCCGAGGTCATTATGGACGAAGCCGCGATCAGCCGCTTTAGGCAAAACTACCGGCACAGTTTTGGCGCAGCTACTCAGGATGATCCATTGTATGCAGCCGTTTCAACGGGTTTGAAACATCAGGGTTCTGAACATTGGTTGCCGTTTTTCCATGAGAAACTCGAGGTATTTTTTGACTATCTCCCCACAGCCCCCGTGGTGCTTGATGATCAGATAAACGCGGCCCGCACGGCCCGTTGGAGCGCGATTAACGACCAGTTTGAAACCCGCAAGGCCGCGACATCGGCTAAAAACCATCTGGGCAGTGTTTATAAACCTATCCCTCCAGAGTTGCTCTATCTTGATGATGTGGCTTGGGATAAAGCCCTTGAAAATCGCGCCGTGCGGCAGTTTTCACCGCTGCCCCAACCCTCTGGTCCCAATGTTATTGATGCAGGCGGGCGTATCGGGCGTAATTTCGCGCCGGAACGCCAGAATGAAGACATCTCGCTTTTCGGGGCGCTGGCGGCGCATATCGTTGAGAAACGCAAAACCGGACATGTTTTGCTGACCTCATATTCGACAGGCTCGCGCGAACGCTTTGCCAATCTTCTAAATGATAGTGGCATCAGCAATTCCACCACGATCACCTGTGCTGGGGATATTCCGGCAGGCAAGGGCGGGGTGTTTTTGGTAATCTGGGGTCTGGAGGGCGGGTTTGAGACCTCTGAGTTGACAGTGATTACGGAAACCGACGTGCTGGGGGATCGTCTGGTGCGCCCCCATAAAAAACGCCGCGCCGCCAATTTCCTGAAAGAGACCCAAAGCCTCTCGCCGGGGGATTTGATCGTGCATATTGAACACGGTATCGGCAAATATATCGGCCTTGAAACCATCACCGCCGCTGGGGCGCCGCATGAATGTATCGCGTTGGAATATGCTGGCGGGGATCGGCTGTTTTTGCCCGTGGAAAACATTGAATTACTGTCGCGGTATGGCCAAGAGGTAGGGCTGCTCGATAAACTCGGGGGCGGGGCGTGGCAGGCGAAAAAGGCCAAGCTTAAGGAACGTATCCGCGAGATTGCTGATAAACTGATCCGGCTTGCGGCTGAACGTGCTTTGCGCCGCGGGCAGGTCATGACGCCCCCCGATGGCATGTGGGAAGAATTTTGCGCGCGTTTCCCTTACAGTGAAACCGACGATCAGCTGCACGCGATTGAGGATGTGTTATCCGATATGTCGAGCGGCCAGCCGATGGATCGACTGATCTGCGGCGATGTGGGTTTTGGCAAGACCGAGGTGGCGATGCGCGCCGCCTTTGTTGCCGCCATGTCGGGTGTGCAAATCGCGGTGATTGCCCCGACAACCCTGTTGGCGCGCCAACATTTCAAATCCTTTTCTGAACGGTTTCGCGGCCTGCCGATCAAGGTGCGGCAATTGTCGCGATTTGTGTCTACTAAAGAGGCAAACGATACCCGCGAGGCCATGAAGCGCGGGGCGGTTGATATCGTTATCGGCACCCATGCCTTGCTGGCCAAGGGGATACGGTTTGCCAATCTCGGCCTGCTGGTCATCGACGAAGAACAGCATTTTGGCGTGACCCATAAGGAATCTCTGAAACAATTGCGCTCGGATGTGCATGTGCTGACCCTGACCGCAACCCCGATCCCGCGGACGTTGCAACTGGCGTTGTCGGGCGTGCGCGAATTGTCCATCATCGGCACGCCGCCCATAGATCGACTGGCGATCCGCACCTATATTTCCGAATTTGATCCGGTCACGGTGCGCGAGGCGTTGTTGCGCGAACATTACCGGGGTGGGCAGTCGTTTTATGTGGTGCCGCGCGTCAGTGATATTGCCGAAATTGAGGATTTTCTGCGCGAACATATCCCCGAAATCACCGTTGTTGTGGCGCATGGCCAAATGCCTGCCGGGCAGTTGGACGACAAGATGAACGCCTTTTATGACGGGAAATATGACGTGCTGTTGGCGACAACGATTGTCGAAAGCGGGTTGGATATTCCGGCGGCCAACACCTTAATCGTGCACCGCGCCGATATGTTCGGGCTGTCACAATTGTATCAGATCCGGGGCCGTGTCGGGCGCTCTAAAATCCGCGCCTATGCCTATATGACCACCAAACCGCGCAAGCCGTTGACACCAACGGCTGAAAAACGTCTGCGGGTGCTGGGCAGTCTGGATAGCCTGGGGGCAGGGTTCTCGCTTGCCAGTCAGGATCTGGATATTCGCGGGGCCGGAAACCTTTTGGGAGATGAGCAATCGGGCCATGTACGCGAAGTTGGCTACGAGCTGTATCAATCCATGCTGGAGGAAGCCATCGCCAAGATGAAAGCCGGCGAACTTGAAGGTTTGTCGGAGGCCGATGAGACATGGGCGCCGCAGATCAACCTTGGGGTTCCGGTGCTAATTCCGGCCGATTACGTCACTGATCTGGATGTGCGCCTTGGCCTTTACCGACGGCTTTCAGCGCTTTCAAGCAAGGTCGAACTGGAGGGTTTTGCCGCGGAACTGATCGACCGTTTTGGCAAATTGCCGCGGGAAGTTAACACATTGCTAAACATCGTGCGCATCAAATCCGCTTGTCGGCGCGCCGGTATTGCGCGTCTCGATGGCGGCCCCAAAGGCGCAACAATCCAGTTTTATCGTGACAAATATGCCAATCCCGCCGGGTTGGTCGAATTTATCCACGCCCAAAACGGTCTGGCCAAAGTGCGCGACAACAAGATCGTGGTGCGGCGCGACTGGCCTAGCAACGCCGATAAAATCAAAGGTGCTTTTTCTATTGCTCGGGATTTGGCGGTTCTGGCAAAGAAAAAATAGCCCTCTCGCACCAAGAGGGCCATGGCCTGGTTACTGGCAGCCGTCTTTTGCCCAAATTAGCAGGTTTTGTTTGAAACTGCCGCCAAACGGGTGCCGTTGGCTAAGGAAATCCTCATTGTCTTGCTTAAGGTAAAACGCCCCCTCATCGCAAAGCGTGGCTTGTGTCCATTTATGACATTCCGCACATTCCTGTTCTTTCCAATAACTATCAGGCAGCCCCTCGATCGGTGAGAATGTTGAACTTCCTTGGATCAATTGTTCAATCGATTTGCCGATCACCTCTGGCGCGCCAAGCGTCAGGGGGGCTGTGTAGCTGACCGAATAGCTGGCAGTGGTGCTGGCCGGAACAAGGGTTTCTTTTACAACGTCGAGCGGCGGTACGGTTTCAACGATAACAGGCAGTGGAGCTTCGACAATTGCGGGCAGCGGCGTTTCCCCGATAACGGGTAGTGTGGTGTTGCTAAATGCAGGTTGTGGCGCGTCACCAATTATCGGCAGTTGCGTATGTTCAAGGGTTTCAGTTGGTGTCGATGTTTTGCCAATGACGGGCAGGGTTGTCCCGCCAGTAACCGGCAATTCTGTGGCTGCATTATCGGCATCCGATGGCGCGGCCTCTTCAATAACCGGCAGCGGCGTTTCACGCACGACAGGCTCCGGCTCCGGAGCAGGGGCAGGCGTTTCATCAAGCACGTCTTTTTGAACAGTTGCATTCACGAACACAAAAGGTTCTTCCAGCGAGGACGCCCTGAATATTGTCTGTGCATCGCCATATTGCGCGACAATCACATTATTGACTTGGTCCAGCGCCGATTCAATTGATTGTCCGGGCACAGTGATGGCCTCAATAAACGCACTGGCAAATACCCCCCCCTCAGGGGCGGTTCCGTTTTCAGGTGCCGAATAGGCAATATAATTGCCATTGGGGATCAACATTGAAGACAAGCCACCCCCATTGATATTTTGCATGCCAATGTAGGGGGCTTTTACGCAGCAATCCAAAATGATGAGGTTTTGAATTTGGTTGTCCGCACCCGATGTACGGATAATAGAGGCGATATCCACCGCAACGAATTGCAGATCTCCGGCGTCTTTAATGCTGACATCTACAGGCAATAGATAGTTGGTCCCAAACGCATTCACGCCGTGGCCTGCGAAAAATACCAGACCTGTGGCACCATTTCCGGTGTATTGCATACGTTTGTTATAGCGCCCAATGCTGCGTCTCATGTCAACCAGATTGGCATCGGTGATCAAGGTCACATCAAAGCCCAGATTTTCAAGCTGGGCAGCAATACTTTCAGCATTGCCCACTGAATCCGTAAGAGGCGAAACCGTCTCATATGCATCATTGCCAATAACCAAGGCAAATCGTTCGCCCGCGCTGGCATGTGTGGTAGTGAAAATTAAGCCCCATAACACAAATAACACCATTTTATGCATTGTTTTCTCCATATGACTGGTCGTCAGTCCCAGTTAAGTTTGCTATTCGTTGTTGTTGAATTTCCGACATTTTCCAGCCGTCATGTTCATTTAATTTTGAATAAAATTCAATCATAATTTAGCCAGAATTGTTATATATATTTGCATTATCCGTAAAATCAGAACAAATGGTCGCGGATAAGTACAAAAAGAGCAACTGAGTTACCAGTACTAAAGTATAGATTACATATCGTGAGCATAGTTTGATTCGTTTTGTACGGATTTGGACTTTGTTTGGCATTATTTAGAAGGAATGGGTTATGAGGGTAATTGATAAAACTTGGCGTAAATGGCAAGTGCCGTTTATTGCAGCCGCGCTTTTGGTGCTTCCAGGGCAAACAATGGCACAAGAGGGGACGTTTGCGCCTGGCTGGATTTTGAATTCTGAAATTTCAGCGCTGCGATTTCAGTCTGTTAAGAATGAAACCGAAGTCGAAAACAGTACATTTGTCAATTATACTGGGAGCATTGATGAAACCGGTCTGGCAACTATTAAAATTGGTCTGGATTCGGTTGATACGAAAATCGATCTTCGCAATGTCCGCATGCGGTTCTTGTTTTTTGAAACTTTTGAGTTTCCAGAAGCTGTGATTACCATGCAAATTTCACCGGAAATTATCGCCGATTTAACGGATGTTCGCCGTAAAGTAGTGACACTACCTTATTCGATCAACCTGCACGGCATTACCAGCGAACGCGAGGCCGAGCTTGCAATCATCTTGCGTGATGACAATACGGTTTCGGTTACATCCAATGCGCCAATCACGCTGCCCGCAGCAGATTTTGATCTGGCCAAAGGCATTGGCAAACTTGAAGATGCCGCAAGCGTTGTCATTCAGCCGTCCGCGACTGTGACGTTTGATTTTACGTTTAATCGCGCCGCGTCCCCAGAAGATTTTGCTGCGGCAATTGGGGACAATGATAAGGCAAGCGGGGCTGATCTGGCTGTGCTGGATACGCCTGGAAATTTCTCAATGGGAGCCTGTAAAGGACGGTATGATATTTTATCACAAACCGATAATATTTACTTTTCAAGCGGCAGTTCCAGATTGGAAACCCGCAGTGAGCCGCTGTTGGACAGTGCCGTCTATATTATGAACCGCTGCCCAGATCTGGTGATCGAAATTGCCGGCCATACGGATTCTGATGGTGGTGAAAATACTAATCAACATTTGTCTGAAATGCGGGCAAATGCCGTTATGAAATACTTGATTGAAAACGGTATCGATAAAGAACGCCTTCAGGCTATCGGGTATGGTGAAGCAAAGCCGGTACGAGAAAACGATAGCCCCGAAAACAAGCGGCGCAACCGTCGGATCGAGTTTGCTGTTGTAGGCTATTGATAAACAGTTGAAAAAAATTGGGGCGTGGCGGAAATATCGGCTGCGCCCCGAATATTTATTCTGGGTTAATAAAACGCACGGCCCCGATATGGTCGAGGTTTCGATTGCGTTGTGCATAATCAATACCATAACCCACAACAAATTCATCAGGAATTTCAAAGCCGATCCAGTCGGCCGATATATCGACCTCACGACGCGAGGGTTTATCCAGCAGCGCACATATTTTCATGCGTTTAGGGTGACGCGCCAAAAGAATTTCGCTCACCTGTTTCAATGTGTGCCCCGTGTCAACAATATCCTCGACCAGCAAAACATCTTGCCCCTCGATTTCCCCGCGAATATCCTTTAAAATACGCACCTCACGGCTACTTTCCAAGGAATTCCCATAAGATGAGGTTTCCATAAAGTCGATCTCGCAGGGCAGGTCCAGCTCGCGCGCAAGGTCAGCGATAAACACAAAAGAGCCGCGCAACAACCCGATGACGGTCAGCTTGTCCGTGTCGGCAAAATGCTCGGAAATCTCTTTGGCTAGCGCTTCAACCCGCGCCGCAATGGATTTCGCCGAGATCATCTCGTCGATAACATAATTTGAATGGTCCATGCCCTTGCCCTTGCGATTCACGTCACTTTATTACATCTAGAGGAAAACAACGCAGAACCCTACGGAAAAATTGCATAAACCATGCCGACGCATACAGAAAAACGCATTATGCCTCACAGTGCTGATCAGATGTTTGATTTGATCGCGGATATTAAATCCTACCCGGAATTTTTGCCATGGTGTGTGGCGGCTCGTATTCGCAAAACCACACCACTGGAGGATGGGGCTGTGATCGACGCGGATCTGGTGATCTCGTTCAAATTATTTCGCGAACGGTTTGGGTCGCGGGTAACTTTGCATAATCAGGATCGTGTTATCGATGTCGAATATCTGGATGGCCCGTTTAGATACCTGAACAACCACTGGAGTTTTCGTGAATTGGAGGACGGGCGCTGCGAGGTCGATTTCTTCGTGGATTTCGAATTCAAGTCAAAAGTCCTGCAAGCCCTGATCGGCGTGGTTTTTAATGAGGCCATGCAGCGCATCGTGCAGGCTTTTGCAGGGCGCGCTGATGATCTTTACGGCTAAGATGTGATATCATAAGCCCGCTCGCCGTGCGAGGCGAGGTCAAGGCCGGTGTATTCATCTTCTTCAGACACTCGGATCGGGATTATCAGGGTGATGGTTTTGACCAAAATAGTTGTGACAACCAGGGTGAAGGCCCCGACAATAGCCAGCGATCCCAGTTGCGCGCCCCAGGCGCCAGCCCCAAATACCGCGATCATAACCGTGCCAAATATCCCGCCGATGCCATGCACCGCGAAAACATCAAGCGTGTCGTCGATATTCAACTTGTTTTTGATCAAACCGCAGGCTTCCTGGGTTACAACACCGGCGATGGTCCCGATCAACAGGGCCTCAAGCGGACCAACAAACCCGGATGCCGGAGTAATCGAGGCCAACCCGGCAATAGAACCCGTCACCAGCCCAACCAGCGAGGCTTTGCCATATTTTATGCGTTCATACGCGGCCCAGCTAAGGGAGGCGGCGGCGGCAGAAATATGTGTAACCACCAGCGCCATCGCCGCACCACCATCTGCTGCCAGTTGTGAGCCGGCGTTAAAACCATACCAGCCAACCCATAGCATCGAGGCGCCAATCATCACAAAGCCGGGGTTATGGGGGGGCTTGGTTTTAACTTTGCGCGCCCCAAGAAAGAACGCAACAACCAGTGCTGCCAGACCCGCAGTTTCATGCACAACGATCCCGCCCGCGAAATCCTTAACGCCGATCGCGCCAAATATACCGCCGTCAGCCAAAAAGCCGCCCCCCCAAACCCAATGGGCAACGGGGGCGTAAACCAGCAGCATCCAAGCGCCGGAAAATGCCAGCACAAAACCAAACGTGATACGTTCAACATATGCACCGACAATCAGGGCAGGGGTGATAATAGCGAATGTCATTTGAAAGACAAAAAACAGAATTTCAGGGATGGTGCCAAAAGGCGTGTCAGCATCAATGCCGGTTAGGAATGCTTTGCCCAAACCACCCCAAAACCCCGAGGTGCCATCGCCAAAAGCAATGGAATATCCCGCAACCAGCCACAGAATTGACATCAGACAAGCGATGGAGATGGTTTGCATGAACACCGATAAAACATTACGCGAACGCACCAATCCGCCGTAAAATAACGCTAGTCCGGGTAATGTCATGAACAACACCAACGCCGTTGCCACTAAAATCCAAGCGGTATCTGCACCAACCATATCCTATGTCCCTTTTATGTACGCCCTCATGGGCTGCATATGGATAGAGCAGGGGCGGGATATATGAACAATATATTCTGACGGGCATTGTGCTAATAACATATGGAATGCCTATATTTTAGGCACCTATTTTAATTCTGCCAGTTTCAAGGGCAATATATTACGTCAAAGCATCGCGTAACATCTTCAAACCAGTCGTAACACTGGCAGCGCGGACATTCTTGCGCCCGATGGCTCCGAACTGTTTTTCATGCGTAACCACGCCCGATTTTGTGACAACGGCAAACCAGACCAGCCCTTCTGGTTTATCCCCGTCCGCGCCTGGGCCCGCCACGCCTGTGACGGCAATCGCCAGATCAACGCCTGCATTGGCCAGCGCGCCCTCTGCCATTTGCGCAGCAACAGGTTCAGACACAGCACCATGTGCTTGCAACATCTGCGCCGTCACCCCCAGCATGTCGCTTTTGGAGGGGTAGGAATAACTGACATACCCGCGCTCAAAAACCACCGAGGAACCGGGGACATCCGTTAGGGCCACCGCAATCATGCCCCCCGTGCAGCTTTCAGCAGTAGCGATGCGCCAACCACGGGACTTGCATTTATCCAAGACCTCGCAGGCCAGTTGATATGTGCTCACATCATCACCCCATGTGTAATTGCAGCCAGTGCGATAAGGGCGCCCCCGGCCAAAATACCTGCCAGAACATCGTCCAGCATTACCCCCAGCGGCGTGTGCATATTATCCGCCCAGCGCACCGGCCAGGGTTTCCATATGTCAAACAGACGAAAAAATACAAATGCGGCAATCCAGCCTGGATAAGGGAAGGCCCAGGGCGGCGAATGCATCATCCACATCCCTGTGGAAAGCGGCAAAAGTGCGATCCAGATACCGACAACTTCATCAATCACGATCTCGCCGGGGTCGTGATCTGCGTGCCCTTTGGTGTGCAACGCCGTGGCCCAGATACCCAGTGCAAACACCGCAATGATGCCGATTGTCAACAATACAGGCCCGCCCAGCCCGTGTAGCACCCAACCAAATGGAAGCGCGGCCAATGAGCCCCATGTCCCCGGTGCTTTAGGCAACAAGCCTGCGCCAAAGAAAGTTGTAATTATACGGATCATGTTTTCACCAATGTGGCCGTAGCCATCGCCGCAATCCCTTCGCCGCGCCCGGTAAAACCCAGTTTCTCAGACGTCGTAGCCTTAACGCTGACACGTTCAATATCAATCCTCAATAGCTTCGCCAGATTACTGCGCATATCTTTGGCATGCGGCCCGATCTTTGGAAATTCGCAAATTATCGTGCAATCGACATGGGTAAGGCTGAAATCCCGCGCGTTCAGTCGCTCAACAGCCTTTTTAAGAAAAATATCCGAGACAGCACCCTTCCATTGCGGATCAGTTGGCGGGAACCATTGACCAATGTCGCCTTCGGCTAGCGCGCCAAAAATAGCATCCGTAATCGCGTGCATGGCTACATCCGCATCAGAATGCCCGACCAATCCCGCATCATGCGCAATATCCACACCACAAAGCGTAACATGATCCCCTGCACCGAATTTATGCACATCAAAACCGTTTCCAACCCGTATATCCATGCTTTTTCCCACCATATTCTCAGCCCGCCGAAAATCTTCAGCATGGGTGATTTTGAAATTCTCCGCAGCACCTTTGGTGATCGCCACGTCCATTGCGGCCATATGCGCAACCGCCACGTCATCAAGTGCATCGCTATGCGCGGTTTCATATGCAGCCAAAATATCCACAAAACGAAAGCCCTGCGGGGTTTGGGCGCGCCAAAGCCCTGCGCGTGGTTGAGGTGCCGAAATAACCGTATCCCCTCGCCAAAGCGCATCAACAACACCAAGAGCCGGAAATGCGCCTGCATGGGTATCCAGCGCCGCTATCACGCCGGAAATTACCTTAAGCGGCAAAAATGGCCGCGCCGCATCATGGATAAGCACAAGATCAGGTGCATGCGGTTTCAACGCGCCCAGCCCGGCCAAGACAGAATCCTGACGCGTCACACCGCCAAAACATGGTGCAAGCAGGCCGGAAATTCCAGCACTCGCGGCCTGATATAAATTTGCATCATCAGGGTGAATTACGACCTGCACCGCGTCAATATCTCGATGCGCAAGCAAGGCCAGCATAGCCCGGCGCAGCACGCTTTGCCCGGCCAGATCCCGGTATTGCTTTGGCATACCGCGCCCCGCCCGCGCCCCGCGCCCTGCGGCAACAATCAGCCCTGTTATTTTCATCATACCCTCATATTTCGCCCCTTCATAGCTTATGCGCATTGGCGCGACAATGGAGGGATATCGGTTGCTGAAATATCCCGGCTGCTATATGCACGTCAAATCTGCACAAGGATTAGGCAATTTGCCGATTACGCTTGGAAATGTATCACTTTCATCGCCGGTTTTTCTGGCCCCGATGGCTGGCATCACGGATTTACCGTTTCGCAAAACCGTTTTGCGTTTCGGGGCCGGGTTGGTTGTGTCGGAAATGGTTGCCAGTCAGGAGCTGGTGCAGGCCAAACCTTCGGCGCGCGCCAAGGCCGAGCTGGGGCTGGATAATGCCAATACGGCCGTGCAAATAGCGGGGCGTGATGCGTATTGGATGGCCGAATGTGCCAAATTACTGGCCGGGCAGGGCGCGCGGATTATTGACATCAATATGGGTTGTCCGGCGCGTAAAGTGACGACGGGAAACTGCGGCTCGGCCCTGATGAAAGAGCCGGCCTTGGCGGCGTCGCTGATCAAGGCTGTGGTCAACGCTGTGGATGTGCCTGTGAGCTTAAAGATGCGTCTGGGCTGGGATGATGCGGCCTTGAACGCGCCTGAAATCGCACAGATGGCTGAGGGTGCGGGCGTGCAAATGGTAACCATCCACGGGCGTACACGTTGTCAGTTTTACAAAGGTTCTGCCGATTGGCAGGCCATTGCATCTATCAAAAATGTAGTCAGCATTCCCGTGATTGCCAATGGGGATATAGTCGATGTGAAATCTGCCAGAACCGCGCTGACACAATCGGGCGCTGACGGGGTTATGATCGGACGGGGTGTGCAGGGGAAACCATGGATTTTGGCGCGTGTCGCCGCAGAATTGGCGGGGGATACATATGGAGATATACCGCAGGCAGACGCGCTTTTGGAGGTAATTTTAACACATTACGCTGAAATCTTGCGGTTTTACGGCATGGAAACGGGTGTACGCACAGCCAGAAAACATCTTGGTTGGTATCTGGAGCACCTTGAGGGTGCAAAAGAATTACGCCGCGCGGTACTAACAGAATCCGATGCTGCAAAAGTTATGCGTCTTTTAAGCCAGGGGATAAAAAACTGCGGTGCATTACTGGATACAGCCGCATGAATAATATCGATTTTGATACCCTCTGGAGCGCTATTCCATACCCGGCTTATCTAATTGATAAACAAGCCAAAATCCTGAGCGCCAACACCGCAGCCGAGGTATTTGGCGCCCTGTCATTACGTCTTATGAAAGGGCAGGATCTGTCTGGGTATATCGGCAAAGACAGCCCGGTTTTGGAGGTTATATCACAAGCGCGCCAAGGGGCGATGTCTGTGGCTTTGAACGGTGTCACGATCACCTGGGGGGACCAGGTGGCGCGCCTTAACAATCTGCATGCCTCAAATATGGGCGATTTTGTGCTGTTGCTTTTGCATCCGCGCAATATTGCCGAAAAAATGGACCGCAGTTTAACACATCAGTCCGCCGCGCGCTCGGTCACTGGGATGGCCGCGATGCTCGCCCATGAAATCCGCAATCCGCTGGCTGGTATCAGCGGGGCGGCGCAATTGCTGGAAATGGAACTTACCGCGCAGGATCAAAAGCTTACGACATTGATTCAAGATGAAACCCGGCGCATCAGCAAGCTGGTCGAACGTATGGAACAATTTGGTGACCTGCGCCCGGCCCAAAACAAGCCGGTGAATATCCACGATGTTCTGGAGCGCGCCAAACGCGCCGCAATGGCAGGGTTTGCACGACATGTACGGTTTTTGGAACAGTATGACCCATCCCTGCCGCCGGTGTCGGGGGATCGGGATCAATTACTGCAAGTCTTTCAAAACCTTATTAAAAACGCCGCCGAAGCGGTTGCTTCCAAAGGCGGAGTGATCACGTTGAAAACGGCTTTTCGCCAGGGTGTGCGGTTGCAAATGTCAGGGCAAGACACCGAAAGCCTGCCCCTTGAGGTCAGTATTTCCGATAATGGGTCGGGCATTGCACAAAATATCATCCATGAGATATTTGATCCGTTCGTCAGCACAAAGGCTGCCGGAACCGGGCTGGGCCTGTCACTTGTGTCAAAAATTATCGCGGATCATGGCGGCATTATTGAATGTGAATCCCGTGATGGAAAAACCCGTTTCAAAGTGCTTTTGCCAATTTGGCGCGCCTCAAAAATCAAAGGAAAGACATAATGGATGGCACCGTAATTGTCGCCGATGACGACCGCACAATTCGCACGGTTCTTAGCCAGGCACTGACCCGGGCGGGATGTAAAGTGCGCGCGACCGGCACGATTTCCACCCTGTGGCGCTGGATTGAAGAGGGTGAGGGGGACGCTGTTATCACAGACGTTATGATGCCGGACGGCGATGCGCTCGACCTTCTGCCATCCATACGTAAAAAGCGCCCCGATTTGCCGATAATTGTCATGAGCGCGCAAAACACGGTCATGACAGCCATTCGCGCCACAGAGGCGGGCGCCTATGAATACCTGCCGAAACCCTTTGATTTAAAAGTACTTTTATCTACTGTGAACAAGGCGATGCTGCAAAATGACACGGCGCAACCGGTTTTGGAAACAAATGTTGAGGCACTGCCCCTGATTGGCCGCTCCAGCGCTATGCAAGAGGTTTACCGGATCATGGCACGCCTTATGCACACGGATTTAAGCGTGCTGATAAGCGGAAATTCGGGTACTGGCAAAGAACTGGTGGCGCGCGCTTTACATGATTTCGGGCATCGTAAATCGGCGCCTTTTATTGCCGTGAATATCGGGATTATCCCCCCCGAGATGATCGAATCCGAGCTGTTTGGCCTTGAGCAAAACACACCAATGGGGATTGAGAACACAGTGCCTGGTAAATTTGAGCAAGCTCATGGCGGTACGTTGTTTCTGGATGAGATCGGCGACATGCCCGCGCAGGTGCAGGCACGCCTGTTGCGGGTGCTTCAGGAGGGGGAGTTTATGCGTTCTGGCGGGCGGAAAACGCTGAAATCCGATGTGCGGATCATCACAGCAACCCATCGCGATCTGCCCGCTTTGATACAAGAAGGAAAGTTTCGTGAGGATCTGTTTTACCGCCTGAATGTTGTCCCCATTCGCCTGCCAGCACTACGCGACAAGCTAGAAGACATCCCCGATCTGGCGCGTCATTTTTTGCGCCAGGCTGAAAATGAGGGGCTGCCTCATAAAACATTGTCTAAAGAGGCGATTGAAGAGCTGCGCCTCCAACCCTGGAATGGCAATGTGCGTGAGCTGGAAAATCTGATCCGCCGGTTGGTTATTTTATGTCCTGACGATATAATTAGCGCAAAAAATATCGCTGAGGAAATTGCTTCGCGCCCCAGTTCGGCGATTGAGCCGCAAATCCGCCCGACAGAACGCCTGTCCCAGTCCATAGAGATGCATTTACAACGGTATTTTGACCATCATAACGATAGCCTGCCGCCACCGGGGCTTTATAACCGTATCTTACAAGAGGTAGAGCTGCCCCTGATTGCCCTGTCGCTGGCTGCAACACGCGGAAATCAGCTTAAAACGGCCGAATTACTGGGTATTAACCGAAATACTTTGCGTAAAAAGATAAAAGAGCTCGACATTCAGGTGACACGCAGCAAAAAAATGATGTAAACATGTCACAGAATCCCGATTAATTAACAGAAACTGTAGCTGTCTTGCAACAACGCGCCCTGAAATCCGGTTTCTCTAGGTTGGAGCATCTGCGTAACACGCGCAGTGTGCGCAATGCGGTTACGTTGTTTCTGGTGATTTTGGGTCCGGCGCTGGTTGTGGCCACGCTTTTGTTTTTTGGGGCCTTTGATAACCCCAATCAAGCCGAGATGCTGCGCCTGATTATCCTGATCGATCTGGTGTATGTGCTGGTCATTGTTGCGCTTGTTGCGCGCCAGGTTGTGCGTATAATTGCCGCTCGGCGACGGCGTTCGGCTGGCTCGCGCATGCATTTACGCCTGACTGGCGCCTTCACGCTTATTGCCCTTATTCCTACGGTTTTGGTGGCAGTATTTGCGACATTTACTCTGAATTTCGGGCTGGAAGGCTGGTTCTCAGACCGGGTGCGCCAGGTGGTTAATAATTCCCTTACGGCGGCGCAGGCTTATGAACGTGAGCACCGGATCAATATTGAGACTGACACCAGATTACTGGCAAATTATCTGAGCGCACAAAAACGCCGCGTGCCGCTGATGTCCCTCGGGGATCTGCGCGAGTTTTTGAACCGTGGGCAGTTGCAAATGCAGCGCGCGCTTTCCGAGGCTTATATTATTAACGCCGCAGGGGTGTTGGTGGCACGTGGCGAGCGCTCATATTTATTTGACTATGAACAGCCAACAGAATCGCAATTATCTGGTGCGATGCTGGGCGAGGTTGTGATTATTGAGGATTGGGATAACTCGGAATTTCGGGCGCTGATCGTCTTGCCTATGTTTGCAAACCGGTTGCTATATGTCACACGAAGTGTTGACGGTAACATACTGTCTTTGCTGGATGAAACACAAGAAACCGTAAAGCTTTATAACCAGTTAGAAAGCGAACGGGGGCGGTTATTATTTGAATTCGCTCTGATTTATCTGGGGTTTGCCCTGATCGTTATTCTGGCGGCTGTGTGGTTTGGCATGTGGTTTGCCGAACGTCTGTCGCGCCCGGTTGGCCGTCTTGCCAGCGCTGCTGAGGGGGTGCGCAGCGGTAATCTGGATGTGCGGGTGCGCGAAGAAGAGGGCGACGATGAAATCGCTATTCTGGGGCGCGTATTTAACCGAATGGTCGAGCAAGTTAAAGGGCAGCGCGATGATTTGCTGGAAGTTAACACAAAAACCGAACGCCAGCGCCGCTTGTTCGATTCTGTGCTTAGCAGCGTCACAGCAGGGGTTATTGGCCTTAATAATAAGGGTAAAATTGAATTTATGAATACGGCTGCCAGTGAAATGCTGGACCTGTCGGTGGATAAAGCTTTGGGGAAAATCTTGGCCAAAACTGTGCCGGAATTTGCGCCGATGTTTGAAAAATTAACAGCGCGTGCACGTATTGTAACGCAAGGCGAGGTCGAAGTGGTGCGCGCCGGTGTTCATGAAAACCTGCTGGTGCGCATTGCCGCGCGTACATCCAGCGATGATAAACTTGAAGGATATGTGATTACTTTTGACGATGTAACGGACCTTGTGTCGGCACAACGTATGGCGGCCTGGGGGGACGTTGCGCGCCGGATTGCCCATGAGATTAAAAACCCGCTGACGCCCATTCAATTATCTGCTGAACGTCTGCGACGCAAGTTTGGCCCGATGGTTGGTGATGCACGGGCGGATTTGGAACAATACTCCGATGTTATTATCCGCCAAACCGGCGATTTACGCCGAATTGTCGATGAATTCGCCAAATTCGCGCGGATGCCGGCTCCTGAAATGCGCGAAGTTGACATAAGCGATATTTTACGCGGAATCGTACTGCTGCAAAGTGAAGCAGACGCCGATATCTCGATCAGTTTGCAGGGGGCTGATGCGCCAATTATGGCAATGCTCGACCCGACGTTGATCGGGCAAGCCTTGACGAATTTGATTAAAAACGCCCGTGAAGCCATTGTTACAAAAAAGAAAATTGATGATTTTAAGGGGCAGGTACAGATCACGATTGAAACTACGCAGGACAGTGTTTTGGTACGTATCATGGATAATGGAATTGGTCTGCCCAAGCATCGCGCGCGCCTGTTTGAACCCTATGTGACCAACCGGGATTCGGGCACCGGGCTGGGCTTGTCGATTGTGAAAAAGATCATCGAGGAACATGACGGGCATCTTGAACTGCTGGATGCCCCGATATTTGCGGGATGCGCGCATTTTGGCGCTGAAGCACGCTTTACTATACCACGAACAAACGAAGAATTGGGGAGGTGAGAAATGGGTGATATTCTTGTTGTTGATGATGAAAAAGATATCCGTGATCTGGTCTCGGATATTTTGCGCGATGAGGGCCATTCCACGCGCCTTGCGGGGGATTCTGACTCGACTTTCAACGCGGTAAATAACAATCCGCCTGATTTGATTGTGCTGGATATTTGGTTAAAAGAAAGCAAGTTGGACGGGATTGAAATCCTGAAATCCGTGCATCGCGATAACCCTGAAATTCCTATTGTGATTATATCGGGGCATGGCAATATCGAAATTGCGGTTGCGGCAATAAAGGAGGGTGCTTACGATTTCATCGAAAAACCCTTCAATATTGACCAGCTTATGGTCGTAATTGGGCGCGCACTCGAAGCATCGCATTTACGCCGTGAAAACACGTCTTTGCGGGCAAATGAGGTTACGAATTCTGACATGGTTGGCGCTAGTTCTGCATTTAACACATTGGAAACACAGCTTAAAAAGGTGGCCAATACCAATAGTCGGGTCATGTTAAGCGGCGCTGCGGGTTCAGGCAAAGAAGTGGCCGCGCGGTTCATTCATCGCAACAGCGAACGCAAAAACGGTCCGTTTATTTCAGTTAACGCCGCAACGATTGAACCCAACCGAATGGAAGAGGTGCTCTTTGGGCGTGAAACACCCGAGCGTGGCCATGAACCCGGTCTTTTTGAACGCGCCCATAACGGCATTTTGTTTTTAGATGAAATCGCCGAGATGCCCTATGGTACGCAGGCCAAAATCCTGCGGGTGCTGGTTGATCAAAATTTCACCCGGATCGGCGGGCAAGATATTGTGCGGGTCGATGTGCGGGTGATTTCGGCTACAAATCGCGATTTGCAACAGGAAATCGCCGCGGGGAATTTTCGCGAAGAACTGTACCACCGTTTGAACGTTGTACCGATTTCTGTGCCGGATCTGGCAACGCGCCGTCTGGATATCCCGTTGTTATGCGAATATTTTATTGGGCAATTAAACGCGTCACAAGGCCTGCCAAAACGCACGGTTGCCGAGGATGCACTGGCGCAGATGCAAATCATGGAATGGCCCGGAAACATTCGTCAATTGCGCAATACGATTGAACGTGCGTTGATCCTTGGCCCGGTTTCCGGAGCAATTAAAACTGCGGAGCTGTTAGGTTCTGCTGAATCCCAAAGCAATAGCGAATTTTCACTGGGGGCCAGTTTCGTCGCCATGTCACTGCGTGATGCCCGTGAAGTATTTGAACGCGAATATCTGGTGGCACAGGTAAACCGTTTTTCGGGAAATATATCGCGCACGGCTACATTTGTCGGCATGGAACGCTCGGCTTTACACAGAAAACTGAAATCGCTGGACATTGCAACCAGCGGCAAGGCCGGGGATCGCATAGTTAAGTAGTCATCAAGTAGATGCCTGATTGACCAAAGCCGCAGAAATTGTGCATAATCGCGTGAAAGCCAAGGGACCAAAGCAGGAATCCTCGATGAAAATAATCATTTGCGGTGCAGGCCAGGTGGGTTGGCAGCTTGCGCGCCATCTCTCCACAGAAAATAACAGCGTTACGGTTGTCGATAATAATGCGGCTTTGGTGCGTAGAATAACGGATTCGCTGGATGTGGGCGGCATTGCCGGTTTTGCCTCGCATCCCGATGTGCTGGAAAGGGCAGGGGCGCGGGACGCTGATATGATCATTGCCGCCACGTTTTCCGATGAGGTGAATATGGTCATATGTCAGGTGGCCCATTCGGTTTTCGAGGTGCCGCGCAAAATCGCGCGCTTGCGCGCACAGGCCTATCTAAATACCGAATATTCTGATCTTTATCGCCGTGAACACCTGCCGATTGACGTTATTATTTCGCCCGAACGCGAGGTGGCCGAGGCCGCGTTGCGCCGTCTTGCCGCCCCCGCCGCCTTTGATGCCGAAAGCTTTTCTGACGGTCAGGTGCAGCTTATAGGCCTGATGCTCGACGAGGATTGCGCGGTACTGCACACGCCATTGCGCCAACTTTCCGAGCTGTTTTCCACCCTCAAGGCTGTCGTGGTCGGGGTGACGCGTGACGCCAAGATATTTGTGCCACACCCCAATGATCAGCTTTTTCCCGGGGATCAGATCTACCTTTTGATCGCAACCGAGGACGTACCGCGCACCTATGAAATATTTGGCAAAAGCAACCCAAATACCGAGCGTGTCGTTATCATCGGCGGCGGTAACGTCGGCCTGTTTGTCGCGCAAAAGCTTGAACAAAGTGAGAAACGGGTGCGGGTCAAGGTTATTGAGAAAGATCGCACACATGCTGAAAACGCCGCGAATTCCCTGACGCGGACGGTTGTTTTGCACGGCGATGGTTTGGATATGGACCTGCTGGAAGAGGCAAATATCAACAAGGCAGACGCCGTTCTGGCGGTTACCGACGATGACAAAACCAATCTTTTATCCTGTGCGCGGGCCAAGGCTGTGGGTTGTCCCTTGACGGTGGCGCTGGTTAATGACCCAAGCCTAACCTCGTTGATGGTACCGCTTGGGGTTGATGCGTTTATCAATCCGCGCGCTACCACGGTTTCCTCCATTTTGCGCCATATCCGTCATGGCAGTGTGCGCAAAGTGTATTCAGTCGGGGATGCCGAGGCTGAGGTGATTGAGGCGCAAGTTATGGACACCAGCCCCTTAACCGGCAAATTGTTGCGGGATGTGGACTGGCCCGAGGGCGCGATCGTTGGTACGGTGAAGAAACAAGGTGAAATTATTGCTCCCAAAGGGGATACAAAAATTGAAGAGGGTGATGTGCTGACCGTTTTTGCTCTTAGTCCCGATGTACCTGTTATTGAACAGTTATTTCAGGTCAGCCTCGATTTTTTCTAGATGTTTAGCCACTTTCGACAATACCCGCTCTTTGCGTTGATAATGATTATCGGGGCGTTGGCAATGCTGATGCCTGCGCTTTATGCCGCGCGGCTGGAAAACTGGCATGTTATGCAGATTTTTCTGGATTTTGCCTTGTTAAATACCGTTCTGGCGATGATTCTTGGCTTGGCGTTGATGAATCGCAAACCTCGTATCACGGCACGCTCGCATCTGATTACGGTTCTGCTGGCCTATACGATATTGCCTGTATTTCTGGCGCTGCCTTTCGTTGTTCTCATCCCCTCAATGGGGTTGGCACAGGGCTATTTTGAGATGCTCTCGGCTCTCACAACGACCGGAGCGAGCCTGATTGACATTCCCTCCAGCATTGCTGATCCGTTGCACCTGTGGCGAGCAACCGTTGGCTGGATGGGCGGTTTTTTGGTGCTGATCATTGCTTTTAGTATTATGGAGCCGATGAACCTTGGCGGCTTTGAAATTCAATCCATAGTCGGCGGTGCGGGGGCGGGTTCGCGCGGCAGTTATGATGCATCGCACCGTATTATTCGAAATGTCGTGCTGATTGGCCCAACTTATGTATTTGCGACATTTGCTTTGATGGTTTTGCTGATGCTCTCGGGGGATCGGGCGTTTGTGGCGGCCACCCATGCCATGTCGATCCTCTCGACCAGCGGCATTTCGGCAATTGGCGGCATCACAAACGCCGCATCTGGCCGTATGGGCGAGCTGTTCATGGCGATATTCTTGATATTCGCCGTGTCCTATTATAGCTTTCAAACCTTCTCCAAATCCATTGGTCTGCACTGGTTAAGACGCGACGCTGAAATTCGAATGATGCTGATTGTCATTACTGTCGTGCCGGTGCTTTTGTTCCTGCGCCACTGGATCGCAGCCTTTGATGTTAATACCGAACAAAATTTCTGGGCAGCGTTACGCACCCTCTGGGGCAGTGTTTTTACCGCCCTGTCATTTTTGACAACCGCCGGTTTTGAAAGTGCTGATTGGCAATCTGTGCGCAACTGGTCCGGCCTTGATTCCCCCGGTATCGTTCTGCTGGCCCTCGCAATGATGGGGGGTGGTATTGCCACTACGGCTGGGGGGGTGAAATTGCTGCGCATCTATGCGCTTTATAAACACGGTATCCGCGAAATGGAGCGCCTGGTGCACCCTTCCAGCATTGGTGGTGCCGGCATGTCAGCACGGCGTTTCAGGCGGGAAGGGGCCTATATCGCTTGGGTATTCCTGATGCTGTTTCTGGTCAGCATTGCCGCAATCATGCTGTTATTAACTTTTTTGGGCCTGAATTTTGAAAACAGTATCGCCCTGTCGATTGCAACGCTAACCAATACCGGCCCTGCGGCAAATATGTTGGATTCTACGGTAAATTATTCCGACCTAAGCCATAATGCGCGGTATATTTTATGTATCGCGATGATATTGGGACGGGTTGAGGTTCTGGCCCTCGTGGCGCTGTTCAACCCCGACTATTGGCGCCGATAACAGATATTTGTCTTTTTTTGTAATTATTACGCATGGATGGGGTGGAATATTTGCACATAAGCCCCCATAATAGAGCATAATAACAACAAAATTCGCTCATAAAGGCGAATTACAACCAAAGGCTAAGAATAATGGCTACTGATAAACAAAACCTGCAAGACGCTTTTTTAAATAATGTGCGTAAAGCAAAAAACCCTGTGACTGTTTTTCTGGTGAATGGTGTTAAATTACAAGGTGTTATCACGTGGTTCGATAATTTTTGCGTGCTGTTGCGCCGGGATGGCTCTGCACAACTGGTGTATAAACACGCGATTTCAACAATTATGCCTTCGCAACCTGTTAATCTTTATGACGGGGACGGCGATGAGTAACGCATGACGCGCACGGCTGTCATTCACCCGGACCTGCGGGAAAAAAACCAAAGGCGCACGCCGGATTTGGCGTTGGATGAGGCGGTGAACCTGTCGCAAGCCATTGATCTTAAAGTGGTTTCATCCCTGGTTGTTCGGGTGCCAAAGCCCAGGGCAGGGACCTTGTTTGGCCTTGGCAAGGTTGATGAACTTGGTGCGATATTTGCGGCTGACGACATAGATCTGGTGATCATTGACGGCAAAGTCACGCCAATTCAGCAACGTAACCTTGAGAAAACCTGGGATGTCAAAATCCTTGATCGTACCGGTTTGATTTTGGAGATTTTTTCAGAACGCGCGGCAACCCGTGAAGGGGTGTTACAAGTCGATCTGGCGCATCTGGATTATCAAAAATCCCGTCTTGTACGCAGTTGGACCCATCTTGAGCGGCAACGCGGTGGTTTAGGCTTTATCGGCGGGCCGGGAGAGACCCAGATTGAATCAGATCGCCGGGCGCTATCCGAGCATATTACCCGGATCAAAAAACAACTTTCAAAGGTCGTGAAAACCCGTGCATTACACCGTGCATCCCGCGCCAAAGTCCCGTATCCGATTGTGGCGCTGGTTGGGTATACTAATGCTGGAAAATCCACTATTTTCAATAAGATAACCGGCGCTAAGGTGATGGCCAAAGACATGCTTTTTGCTACACTCGATCCAACCATGCGCGCCATTGATCTGCCATCCGGGCGCAAGGTTATTTTGTCTGATACCGTTGGATTCATCTCGGATTTACCAACACAGCTGGTCGCAGCCTTTCGCGCCACCCTTGAGGAGGTTCTGGACGCTGATCTGGTCTTGCATATACGCGATATTTCCCACCCAGAAACCCGCGAGCAAGCCCGCGATGTTCAGGAAATTCTTACAGAAATCGGCATCTCGGATGTCGCACAGGAAAATATGCTTGAGGTCTGGAATAAGGTCGATAATCTCCCTTCAAAACAGGCCACAGCCATTCGCACATCCGCTAAGCGAGACATAAAAACCTGGGCAACCTCAGCCATAACGGGCGAGGGTCTGGACGCGCTTTATGATGCCATAGAAAATGCTCTCGCGGACCCGGTGATTGAGGAAGAGGTTTTCTTGCCGTTCAACAAAGGCAAAGCCCGCGCCTGGCTATTTGCCAACAATGCCGTTGTTAGTGAAAAGCTGATTAAGGACGGATATAAAATTCACCTAAGTTGGACCGAAAAAACCCGCAACCAATTTGCGGCAATAGGGTAGTTTGAGAATTCATCAATTAGTCGCATAATATATATTATGTTAAAATAATGCACAATAAAACGTTGTTTAATTGATGTTTCTAAATTAAGCCATAGAAATGAAACCTGCACATAAACAGAAACCAATTTTGATTTGTGGCCCGACAGCCTCGGGTAAATCAGCATTGGGAATGGCGATTGCAACCCAGATTGGTGGATGTGTGATCAATGCCGATGCCTTGCAGGTTTATGACACTTGGCGCGTCTTATCTGCACGCCCAAGTGTCATTGATGAACAGCATGTATGGCACCAACTTTATGGACATGTGGCTGGCGATATTCACTATTCTGTCGGGGCGTGGTTGCGGGATGTGAAATCACAGATGGAGGCGCTTGCAAGCACTTCTCACACGCCGATTATTCTTGGTGGGACGGGCTTATATTTTTCGGCCCTGACGCAGGGTTTGGCCCAGATTCCGGATATTCCCGCAGAGATCCGCCTTGAAGGTGATAGAATGCGAAATTCAAGCCAAACTGCTGAATTTATTGAAAAATTACAAAAGTCGGATCCGCAAACTTTGGCAAATATTGATCAAAATAACCCAATGCGTTTGCAGCGCGCCTGGGAGGTTTGGGAGAGCACCAACAAGGGATTGTTTGCATGGCAAAAGAATACGCCAGCGCCCTTGATCGCACTTGAAAATGCTATCCCAATTGTTCTGAACGCCAGCACCGGCTGGTTGAATAAACGTATTTCAGGGCGGTTTGAACAGATGATAAATGATGGTGCAATTACCGAATGCCAGGCGGTACTGGAAAAGGGTTGGGATCGCGCCCTGCCCTCATCGCGCGCACTTGGTGCGGCAGAAATTATCGCTTATTTGCAAGGGGAAATCAGCCTTGAGCAAGCCAAGGAAAAGGCAAGCATTGCCACACGTCAATTTGCAAAACGCCAGCGCACATGGTTTCGTAGCAAGATGAAACTCTGGCAACATATTGATATTGAAGAGAAAAACATAAAAGACACAGTTTTAAAAATGCTAAAAGCAGAATACGCAAACTATTGAAAAAATGCATAAATTATCGTATTTTATTATAGAAATCGAACATCCGAGGCGGAATTTTGACTACATCTTACGATATTTATCGCGACTGGCGCGCCGGTAGCCTGCCCCAAGAATCCGTGCATTGCGAAAGTATTTCGGCGCGTGGGCAAAAGCTTGCCTGGCAGCTCGATGCACACCGTCATTATGATTTGCACCAGTTTTTCTGGATAACGCGCGGCGGTGGCCGGGCACGCATTGATGGTTTTACCCATGGTTTTGGCGCAAATACCGCGTTTTACATCCCCAATATGACCGTGCACGGCTTTGAATTTACGCCCAGCACGGTCGGCTGGGTCGTCTCGATTGTCAGCGATTTGCCGATCTCCCTGCCCCAGAATGTGATGATGAGCGTATTGCCCAGCCCAACAGAACAGTCGTATCTAACCGGCGCATTTAACGGGATAAACGGAGAATATATTTCTGATAATGACGGCCGCCACGATGCGTTGCTGCATCATGCCGGGCTTTTGTCATTGCGCTTTCAGCGCATGAGACTGGATGGTCTACGCGCCGGCTTTACCAAAGATAACGCACGCCGCCGGCTTATGCGAAAATTTATCGAACGACTTGAGGATCGCTACGCAAGCCCTGACACAGTAAAGGATTATGCCGGTGATCTGGGTGTGACAACAACCCATTTAACGCGGATTTGCCGGGAAACCACGGGCAGACCGGCCACCAAGTTAATTCAGGATCGCACCATGCTGGAGGCACGACGAAACCTGGCACATACAGATTTGCGCGTTGCCAGAATTGCCGATAATCTGGGGTTTCAAACCCCAGCCTATTTTAGCCGCGTCTTTACCTCAAATACAGGAAAATCCCCGCGTGCTTTTCGCTATGAGGCTCAAATGCGGGCGAAATCCAATCCCAACACCCGTCAGGCGATTTAGTCTGGCAATCCGG
>CAYSAZ010000002.1:57593-60791 GCA_964429065.1 uncultured Rhodobacterales bacterium | reverse complement strand
TGCGCAGCCTGACAGTTTCGCCAAAACACCTTGGCCTAACCAAAGCCGGCCACCCCAAACACCCGCTTTACATCGGATATAAAGTGCAGCCGGTGGAGTGGTGGTAATTTTTGTAACTACAGACTCCCCACTCAACGGTTGTTGTTTGCACTGATCCATTCATCTAAAAGGTGTAATATGATTCGTATATCGGAGTGTGCATGGATTACCAGTTTAAAAGAATTTCAATAGAAAACGGGCTTCTTAATGAGCTTTGGAAGAGTTGGGATGAGGGCTGTTCTAAATTTCAAGAAGAATTTTCAGACTATTCAACAGATTCAATGGGAACGTTACGATCTTTAGCCGAAGAACCACAAATCAACTCCAGAGGCGTATGTAAAGAGAACGATATATTGGCGATTTGTCAGTTAAACGTTGCGCATCTGCCAAAATATACAGGAAAGGTTCTACGTGTTCGCATATTACATTAGCTCCAGAATTTGACTATTCGGATACAAAGAGCCTTGGTGATTATGCAGAAGTCTTACGAAAAATTTTGGTGGGTACATATAATATGGCTCAGGATACGATGGCAGCTGAGCATCTAAAATTTCATCTAAGAAGTCCAAATGATAAGGAGTTCTTTACTAATATAAAGGATTATCTTAAAGAACGCGCTCTTTTTAAATCAATCGATATAAAAGGATCGTGGTTGTATGTAACGATATGATCGTTATAAAGGTAACTTAAACTACAAGCAGGTGACTTATGACAGTTAAATCTGAAGCTATCAAAGCGGCATTACATACTGCAGTTATACGATCCATACTTAAGATGGGTGTTGAGCAATTCAAAAAAACCTCATTTTTTGGATCGACTCATCAAAAGGTAGCTAAGAACATGTTGTGTGAAAAAGACGCAGCGTAGCTATATAATAATGTTGCGGTAGAATTAGGCGTATGTATTATGCGCCTTTTTTGCTTTGGTATTACCAATACCTTCTACACACTTATCATAAAGGGAATCCCTTTTATGTTTAGTGGTGATATAATAGCGTCTTATCCCAACTCTTGCCAGCACACAAAATCCACCCTATCACTTATCCATCCGCAATGCTGCGGTGTAACGTTCTCAGGGCGGGGTGAAATTCCCCACCGGCGGTGATAGCCCGCGAGCGCCCCGAAATTCGGGGGTCAGCAGATACTGGTGAAATTCCAGAGCCGACGGTTAAAGTCCGGATGAGAGAGAGCGGGAAGCGGGGGCGCGTGCGCTCTCGTATGCCTGTTGCCCTGATTCACAATATGTCTTTGAAAGGACAATAGATGAATCAGATACCCCAAACCGCGACCGGATCGCCTGCTATGCGCGGAGCCATTTATATGGTTCTGGCTGGCATAGCCTTTGCTGTCGTGAATACTTCGAACCAGATGTTAACCATGAAAATGGGAGTGGATTCGACCACCGCGACCTTCTGGGAATACTTTATCGCCGTCGCATTAAGCGCACCGATTATCTTTCGATATGGCTTAAAACGCATGAAAACCGACTATTTGCTGATGCATATTATCCGGATTGTTCTGGCGGTTCTTGGCATTCAGTTATGGATAAGGGGCTTGGCCCACGTGGAAATCTGGCAGGCGATCGCGTTGATTATGACCTCGCCGTTTTTTGTGACCATCGGTGCGATGCTGTTTTTGAAAGAAACCGTCAGCGTATTTCGCTGGATCGCAACGGCCGTGGGGTTTGCAGGCGGGCTTATCATTCTGGAGCCGTGGTCCAGCAGTTTTTCCCCCTACACGCTGTTGCCGGTCGGCGCGGCGATACTCTGGGCGGGGACATCCCTGTTAACCAAGAAATTAACGGCGGCTGAATCGGCCGAAAAAGTCACCGTCTATCTGTTGGCGTTATTGCTGCCCGTGAATGCTGTTTTTGCCGGCGTTGGCGGTGGGTTTGCCGTGCCGGCCATGGATGCGGTGTGGCTGATTATCCTTGCCGGGCTGCTGACTGCATTCGCGCAATTCATCCTGACCCGGGCATATGAGATCGCCGATGCGTCCTATGTGCAGCCGTTTGATCATCTGAAATTGCCGTTCAACGTTTTGGCGGGCTGGGTAGTTTTTGGTTACCTGCCAACGGGAAATCTGTGGATCGGGGCGATCATGATCGTCGGTGCGTCGCTTTACATCATGCAACAGGAATCTCGCGAATCGGCCTAATCCGCCCTGGCCAGAAACGTTCGTAATTCCCGCAAAATTGGCAGGACTGCGCGGATTTTATCATGGCCAAGGCTTTCTACCACATCGTCAAAAACCGGCGCTATTGCCCGAACCGCCTCGTTGCGCGCAGTAGTGCCAGCCGGGCTGAGGGACACAAATTTGCGTCGCGCATCATCCCAATCTGGGCGAATGTGGACATATCCTGCCACTTCGAGTTTTGACAAAGTATTGGTCATTGCGCCCTTGGTCACATGAAAAATTCGCGCCAGTTGCGCTGGGGTTTTTTCACCACCAAGACGGGCAAAATGATTTAAAACCGTGAAATGCGACAGCTCCATCCCCTTGGGTAACGCGCGGCTGAAACGGGTGCGTGCCATTTGATCCGCAGCCGCGATTTCACTGAAAAGCGCAATTGCCAGTGGGTCATTTGACAGTTTATCAGACATCATACCTCGGGGGGTTGAAATTCACGGTCGTGATCAAGCGAGGGGATTTTCTCGCGCGCTCGCACAACCTCGTTAAGGTCAATATCGACAAAAGTCACGCCTTCTGTTTCGCCGCCATCAGCCAAAACCTGACCCCAGGGCGAAATCGCCAATGAATGCCCATAAGTTTGGCGACGCGGGTTTCCACCATCATCGTGCGTTCCAACCTGCGCTGGTGCCAGCACAAAACACCCCGTTTCAATCGCCCGCGCCCGCAATAGTGCATGCCAATGCGCCCGCCCGGTGGGCAGCGTGAACGCGGCGGGTACCGTCAAAATTTCAGCGCCCCCTTGCGCAAGCATGCGAAATAATCCGGGAAACCGCATGTCGTAACAGATTGTCATACCGATATTGCCGATGGATGCTTTGGCAAGCGTTGCTGAACTTCCAGGCCGGTAGGCCGCAGATTCGCGGTACACCTCACCGCCACCCAGATCCACGTCGAACATATGAATTTTGTCGTAGCGCGCCTGAATTTTGCCGTTTGGGGCAATCAGGAATGATCTATTGGCAAAACG
>CAYSAZ010000002.1:38333-57493 GCA_964429065.1 uncultured Rhodobacterales bacterium | reverse complement strand
GCAGCTGGATCATTGCTTGAGGTAAGCTGGATCAGCGCGGTTTTCATCTAGCTTGCCAGCATTTTATCAAGCATGTCGTCGCCCTCCAGATCAAATAGATCATCGCAACCACCTATTGGTATGCCACCAATAAATATCTGGGGAACAGTACGGCCGCCGTTGCTGCGTTTAGTCATCTCAGCGCGTTTTTCCGGCGTGCGCATAACATCAATTTCAGTGTATTTCACACCTTTTTTAACCAGCAAACGTTTGGCGGCATTGCAATAACCGCAAATCGGCGTGGTGTAAATTTCGACGGGTTTCATTGGCGCACTCCTGAATATAGTTTGCATCTATATAGGGCTTCATACGTCCCTTGCAACGCGCGCGAGTACTAATACATCAATTTTTTGCACACCATTGTTGCGCAAAACCTCGGCACAGGCACAAAGGGTTGCGCCTGTGGTCATAACATCATCGATCAAAATGACTCTTTTTGGGATATATCGCCGGTTATTAACGGCAAAAACATCCCTTTGGTTTTCGTGGCGCTCAATGCGGTTTAAGCCATCCTGACTGCTGGTAGCCTTTGTGCGCATCAGCAAATCCGGCACACAGGGCACGCCGGAAATATCCGACAGGCAGCGCGCCAATTCCGCAGATTGATTATAGCGCCGCTTAACGAACCGTCGCCAGTGCAGCGGCACAGGTACAATCACGTCAGCCTTGTGCAGCAAATCACTGCCCGAGCGCGCCATCCAGCGGGCAAGCGGGCGCGCCATATCTATCCGATCTCCGTGTTTTAATGCCAAAACCGCCCGCCGCCCGCCGCCATCATAAATCAGCACTGCGCGACCCTGATCCCAGGCAGGTGGGTAGGTAATACAATCATCACAGAAAATATCGGAGGCAGCTGCGCCGGGTAACGGCGTGCCGCATGTTGTGCAGGCTGCGCCAGTTACAAAAATCGTGTCGTGCCAACAATCCGCACAAAGGTTAGCGCCAGATTGTGTAAGCTCAGTACACGACAAACAACGTGGAGGATATATCACATCGAGCACCCGACCCAACGCGCCCTTTCCCTTGCTCGCGATGATGTTTATGTGTTTTGCCAGAGGTATTTCAGAATATGCAGACACCACCAAACCTTTTTGACCATTCACTCCTGACCCAGCGGCGCGCCCGTGCGGCGCTTTTCGGCATACAGGGAGATTTCCTGCATCGCGAAATTGCGGATCAGGTTTCACAAAGACTGAAAGAGATTAAAAAAACCTTTCACCAAGTGGCAATTATTAGCCCTCGCGCCGGTTTATGGGCCGATACGTTGGATTTTACGGATATTTCTTGCGTGAAGGACCATGAGACCCTCAATCTGGCAGAAAATTCCTATGATTTAACCATTCACGCGCTGGCGCTGCACTGGGCCAATGACCCTGTCGGGCAATTGATACAAATGCGCCGGGCTTTGCGCCCTGACGGGTTGATGATAACGGCGCTATTTGGCGGGCAAACTTTGCATGAGCTGCGCACAGCATTGGCCGAAGCTGAGACCGAGGTTGAGGGTGGCTTGTCGCCCCGTGTGGCGCCGATGGGTGAAATTCGCGACCTTGGCGGCCTGATCCAGCGTGCCGGGCTGGCGTTGCCGGTTGCGGATTCGATCACCCTCAACGTAAGCTATGAAACCCCGCTGCACTTGATGCATGATTTGCGGGCAATGGGCGAAACCAACGTGATGGTAGCACGGCGCAAAACCCCGATGCGGCGGGCGCTTTTGACACGTATGGTGGATATATACGCGCAAAATTTTGCGCAGCCCGATGGACGAATAGATGCAACATTCGAGGTGGTTTTCCTTACCGGCTGGGCACCTTCGGACAATCAGCAAAAACCCTTGCGCCCCGGTTCTGCAACGACACGTCTGGCGGATGTTTTGGGTGTGATTGAATAAAACCCGTAACAATTCTCACATTTATTTTTCGCAAACGTGAAGTTGACGCCCTCGTCAACGACGTAAAACCTGCTAGGGTTAATGAAGTATTAAACAACCAAGAGGCCTAGTAATGTTTAAGGATTTCGCCCACGCTGCGCTAGTTGCAGCTGCCCTGACCAGCCCTTCCAGCGCGCAGGAAATGATCTATCCCGACACGATAATCATCCTTGATGCCTCAAACTCGATGTGGGGACAAATCGACGGAATTGCCAAAATATCTATCGCCCGTGAGGTTATTGGTGAATTGGTGGAAGAGCTTGATACGGATTCCGAATTCGGCTTGATGGCGTTCGGACATCGCCGCAAAAGTGATTGTGGTGATATTGAACTGATCTTGCCGGTTGGCCCGCTCGATTCCACAACATTTTCCGCAGCCGTTAATAATCTTAGCCCACGCGGGCGTACACCGCTGACTGCGGCCTTACGCGAAGCTGCGGGTGTTTTGAAAACCGATACCCGTTCCGGGCGGATTATCATCGTGTCTGACGGCATTGAAAGTTGCGAGGCCGACCCTTGTGCTTTGTCCAAAGAGTTGGAAAAAACCGGACTGGATTTCACGGCCCATGTCATCGGGTTTAATATCTCGGAAACTTCGGATCAAAGCCAGATAAGCTGCATCGCAGAGAACACCGAAGGCCTGTACTTAACGGCTGAATCAACCGGCGAGCTGAAAGAAGCGCTGGAAAGTATGATGATGGATGATGACGCGGCGCATATGGATAGCGAAATGGTGCCATCTGCGATTGTTTCTCCAAAATCCTCGCAGCCCAACACCCGGATTTCTATCGACTGGACTGGCCCGAATGCTGAGGGGGATTTTGTAACGCTGGCGCTGGTTGGGGCCGATGCAATGGAATTTGAAAGCGCAGCTCCAACTGCTGATGGCTGGCCGGCAATGCTGAACACGCCCGCAACGGCCGGTGAATATGAGGTGCGCTATGTTTCCGGTGCGGATAGTACGGTTTTGGCGCTGGATACCATAACCGTTACAGGTGAATAACCAACGCCGCTTACCGCCTCGCATTACGTGCGGGGCGGCTTTATTCTTTGGGTTCTTTTTTGGGTGCAGCACTTGGCGTTGAGGAAACCCCAACCTGGGCTGCGCGCAACAGGCGATCACCAATTGCAAAACCGGGCGCCATAACCTGAATAACCGAACCTTTGATGGTGTTTGGCACCGGCGCTTCAAACATTGCCTGGTGGAATTTAGGATCAAAACGATCACCGATTTCCGGCTCCACTTTTACAATTTTGTGTTTCTCAAAAACCGCCAGCAGTTCGCGCAGCGTCAGCTCAAGCCCTTCAGTCAGCGAGCTGTGTTCTTTACGCAGATCATCGTCGATATTTTCCAGCGCCCGCTCCAGATTATCCTGCACTGACAGCAGATCGCGCGCCAGTTTAGTGCCCCCGTAAACCTCGGCATCCCGCCGGTCCCGGTCGCTGCGTTTACGCAGGTTTTCGGTTTCAGCAAACGCACGCAACAAGCGGTCCTTTAGCTGGGTGTTTTCATCCAGCACTGATTCCAGATCAGGGACCTTCAGGATATCCTCTTCCAATTCCAGTTCATCATCAGATTTGTCGATATCGTCCAGAAACGGAGTGTCTTTTTCGTCAGTCATCACTTTGCCTTCTTTGTCAGGACCGGCGGGATACCAAACGGCCCACCAGCTGCGCGGTATAATCCACAATCGGAACGATTCGGCCATAGTTTAGCCGTGTTGGTCCAATCACACCTACCGCGCCAATAATCTTACGCTCAGCGTTCATATAGGGGGAAACTACCAAAGAGGAACCCGAAAGTGAAAAAAGTTTGTTTTCTGAGCCAATAAAAACCCGCACCCCGTCGCCATCTGCGGTCAAATCCAGCAAATCGGCCAAATCACGCTTGCGTTCAAGGTCATCAAACAACTGGCGGATGCGTTCCAAATCAGTTTCCGAATCATCCTCATTGATCAAATTAGCGCGCCCACGCACAATTAAGCGGTCCCGCCCGTCCTGATCATCCACCCAAATCGCCAACCCGTCCTTAATCAGGCTTTGCGAAAGCGTATCCAGCTCACGGCGACGCAGGGCGATTTCCTGTGTAACGACGCTTTGCATTTCTGAGACCGTGCGCCCTTGCAAAATCGCATTCAGGAAATTAGCCGCCTCGCGCATGGCAGATGGCGGCAGGCCTTTGGGCGGGGTAAACAGCCGGTTTTCGACCTGCCCATCCGCAGTTACCAGCACCACCAGCGCCCTGTCGGCGGATAATGACACAAATTCCAGATGTTTGATCGGCGATTCAGTTTTTGGCGCCAGTACCAGACTGGCCCCATGGGTCAAGCCCGACAGCATTGCACCGGCCTTATCCAACAGCCCACCAATATCGGGCGTGTCGCTTTGCAATGAGCGTTCCATTTCATCGCGCTCAGCGCCGGTAACCGTGCCAACCTCCAGCAAACCGTCCACAAACAGGCGTAAGCCCTGCTGCGTCGGAATGCGACCCGCCGAGGTATGCGGGGAATCGAGCAGGCCTAACAGCTCCAGATCCTGCATGACATTACGGATCGTCGCAGCCGACACTTTTTCCGCCAAGCTGCGGGTTAAGGTGCGCGAGCCGACCGGGTCCCCCGTTTCCAGATAGGATTCCACCACATGGCGGAAAACTTCGCGGCTGCGCGCGGTTAGTTCTGAAATCGGGGTTGTATCGGTCATTTTGGTCTCGTTTTTCCAAAAAATAGGCATTCTGCACAAAAGGGTCAACGCCAAGGATAGACGCAAGCCTCGCCATTGGCTATGACCCATATAAATCAAACAGGAGAAACCCATGCGCCCTTCCGGCAGAGCCACAGACGCGATGCGCGACATCGTTATAGAAACCAATGTCACCAAGCACGCCGAGGGGTCGTGTTTGATCAAAATGGGCGACACACATGTTTTATGCACCGCTTCGCTCGAAAGCCGGGTACCACCGTTTCTGCGCAACTCTGGCCTTGGCTGGGTGACGGCAGAATACGGGATGTTGCCACGTTCCACCGGATCAAGGATGCGGCGCGAGGCCACGGCAGGCAAACAATCGGGTCGAACCCAAGAAATCCAGCGTCTTATCGGGCGCAGTTTGCGGGCGGGTGTTGATCGTGTGGCACTGGGCGAACGCCAGATTACCGTGGATTGCGATGTTATTCAGGCCGACGGCGGCACGCGCTGTGCCTCCATCACCGGTGGCTGGGTGGCGCTACGGTTGGCGGTGGATAAACTGCTAAAAGCGGGTGATATCAAAGAGAACCCGCTTACCGATAATATCGCCGCCATTTCTTGTGGCATTTACGCTGGCCAGCCGGTTTTGGACCTAGATTATATCGAGGATAGCGACGCAGGCACGGATGCAAATTTCGTCATGACCGGTACTGGAGGTTTGGTGGAATTACAGGGTTCTGCCGAGGGGGCAACATTTTCACGTGACGAGTTTAACATATTGATGGACTTGGCAGAAAAGGGTGTTGCCGGATTGGTTACCGCCCAAAACGCTGCCATTGAAAATGCGTAAATTCACGGAACCAAAACTGCTGGTCGCCACCCATAATGCCGGCAAACTGGAGGAAATCATCCACCTTTTGGAACCTTACGGCATCGCTATTACTTCAAACGCTGAAATGGGGCTGAGCGAACCCGAAGAAACCGAAGATAATTTCGTCGGCAATGCCCGGATCAAGGCCCACGCGGCAGCGCAGGCGACCGGGCTGCCCGCGCTTGCCGATGATAGCGGCATCGAGGTCGACGCATTGGGTGGCGCGCCAGGTGTTTACACCGCCGATTGGGCTGAAACCCCGAGCGGGCGCGATTTTTCGATGGCCATGCACAAAGTCTGGAACAAGCTTGAAGCGATAAATGCCCCAACCCCCCGCAAATGCCGGTTCCGCTCTACCCTCGTGCTGGCATGGCCCGATGGGCATGACGAAGTTTTCGCGGGGAAAATTGAGGGGCAATGCATCTGGCCAATGCGTGGCAATGCGGGCCACGGGTACGACCCTATGTTTCTGCCCGACGGATACGACATCACATTTGGTGAAATGGACCGCTGGGAGAAAAATAAAATCAGCCACCGCGCCGATGCGTTCAACAAACTGGTTGCGGGGTGTTTTGCATGAGCGTGCAGCGCATTTCCACCGGCTCGCCGTTTGAAAAAACCTTTGGCTATTCCCGTGCGATTGTTAAAGGTGGTTGGTGTTTCGTGTCAGGCGTTACGGGGTATGATTATACCTCAATGGAGATGCCAGACGGGATTATTGCACAGGCCGAAAACTGTTTTACCACGATTTCACAAGTGCTCCACGAGGCTGATTTCACCATGGATGACATCGTGCGTGTCCAATACACAGTCGTAAATACCGATCTGGTGGAAAAAGTTGTCCCCGCTTTAGGCGCTGCAATGGGTGACATTCGCCCCGCCGCAACAATGGTGATTGCAGGGTTGATAAAACCCGAAATGCTGATCGAAATCGAAGTCACTGCGTTCAAAGGATGAACGATTGGAAAAATGCCGGGTTTGGCGTTTACATCCACTGGCCTTTTTGCCTGCATAAATGCCCGTATTGCGATTTCAACAGCCATGTTTCACGTGAAATCAACCAAACCGCATGGCGTAAGGCCATGGTATCGGACATCCGGAAATCTTCGATGGAATTACCGAACCGACGGGTTGATACGGTGTTTTTTGGCGGTGGCACACCCAGCCTGATGCCCCCTGAAACCGTCGCTGAGATTATAACAGAAATCCGCAAGGTTTGGCAGCTGGATCCGGGTGCAGAAATATCGCTGGAGGCCAATCCAACCTCTGTCGAAGCGGGTCGTTTTGCCGCCTACGCCGAAGCTGGCGTTAACCGTATTTCGATGGGCATCCAGTCTCTGCGCGACGACGATTTAAAACGGCTGGGCCGCATGCATAGCGTGGCCGAAGCCCGCGCTGCTTTTGACATTGCCCGCCACCAGTTTGACCGTGTCAGTTTTGACCTTATTTACGCCCGCCAAGGCCAGAATATTAACGATTGGAGCGCAGAATTACACGAAGCAATCACCATGGCCGCCGACCACCTGTCACTTTACCAGCTAACGATCGAAAACGGCACCCGTTTTGGCGACCTTTATGCCCGCGGCAAGCTGCGCGGGCTGCCCAGTGACGACGCTGCGGCGGATATGTATTTGCGCACACAGGAAATCTGCGATTCCCATGGAATTCCGGCCTATGAAACCTCTAACCATGCACGTGATACCGCCCAAAGCCGGCATAATCTGATTTATTGGCGTTATGGCGATTACGTCGGGATCGGCCCCGGCGCACATGGGCGTATTACGCGCGATGGGCAAAAACTGGCCACAGAAAGTTATACTGCGCCGAATATGTGGTTAAATTCTGTTAAAGCAAAGGGTTGGGGGAGAAAATCAGCCGAAATTATTTCAGCACCGGATCAGGCCAGCGAATATCTTATGATGTCACTACGGCTGGCTGAGGGTAGCGATATGGAACGCTTTGCCACCCTTAACAATCAGCCCTTAAGTGCCAAAACCCTACATGAATTGCAACGGGACGGCTTTATTACCTTTGGCAACCGTGTTTTGCAAACAACAGACAAAGGCCGCCCGGTTTTGAACGCTATTTTGCGCCAGTTATTGTGATAAAAGCTGGCACAACCCGTCAAGCTGTTCCAAATCTTTGTATTTGATCCGCAGCTCACCACCCTGACCGCCCGACGTATGATCGATCATGACTTTCACGCCAAGATGTGCAGTAAGATCACCCTCTATCGCCTTGGTGTCCGCGTCTTTTTCGGGCTTTAAGCGACGTTTTTGCACCTGTGGCTTGCCAGCTTTGACCAATGCTTCAGCTTGACGAACCGACAGCTCTTTGCCGATGATAGTGCGTGCCAAAACCAGCGGATCATCGGCTGAAACGAGTGTACGCGCATGACCCGCAGACAAGCGGCCGTCACGTACAAATTCCAACACCGAATCCGGCAAATTCAGCAGCCGCATAAGGTTGGCGATATGACTGCGGCTTTTCCCCAGAGCCTTGGCCATTTGTTCCTGCGTATGGCCAAAATGATCCATAAGCTGACGGTAACCCGCCGCCTCTTCGATGGCATTGAGATCCGCGCGCTGGATATTCTCAATAATCGCGAGTTCCAGCACTTCGGTATCATTTAAATCGCGCACCAAGGCTGGTAGCGCGTGCAACTTGGCGCGCTGTGCAGCCCGCCAGCGACGCTCACCGGCGACAATCTGGAATTCACCGCTAATTTTTGGATCTGGCCGCACAATAAGTGGCTGAATCACACCTTTTTCCACAATCGAAGCTGTAAGATCGACCAGATCACTCTCGTTAAACTTCCGTCGCGGTTGATCGGGGTTCGCGTGGATTTTTTCGATCGGAATATCGCTATCTGGAGTAGAAACAAATATGGTTTCACGCGCATGTACACCTTCCTCTAAATTCACATCTGCGAGCAATGCTGAAAGGCCGCGCCCTAGGCTTTTTCGATCTGTTTTCTTTGACATTTTATGTTTATCTTCAATTAGTTAGGTTATACTGCAACATTATCATGCATACGGCGAAGCAGCTCTGCCGCGAGTTTTTGATAGGCAATACTGCCCGTGCTTTTATGGTCATATATCAGGGCAGGAACAGCATGTGATGGGGCCTCGCTCAGGCGAATATTACGTGGTATTATGGTATCATAAACCAGCGCTCCAAGGTTGGTACGAACGTCCTGGGCGACCTGCCCGGACAGATTATTACGTACATCGAACATGGTTAACACGATGCCCTGAATTTTTAGGCTTGGGTTAAGGGATTGCTTGACCTCACGCACTGTCAACATCAATTGTGACAGCCCCTCAAGCGCAAAAAACTCACACTGTAAAGGCACAAGAACGGAATCAGCGGCAGCCATAGCATTGATCGTTAGTAGGTTCAGTGAGGGTGGACAATCGATCAGAATATAGTCAAAACCAGCCTGTTTTGCGTCCGTAGATGTCAGTGCATTGCGCATTCTGACAACACGGTGCGGATCGTTAACCATATCCACGTCGGCCGAGCTAAGATCGCTGGTGGACGGGGCGATAAACATGTTTGGGATCATGGTTTTCTGGGCCACTTCCAGAAGGGTTGCATCGCCCAAAAGCAAATCATATGTAGTGATCTCGCGCATTTTCTGAGAAATGCCGAGACCCGTGGATGCGTTCCCCTGTGCATCAAGATCGATCAGCAGCACTTTTCGCCCGACCGAGGCCAGTGCCGTTGCAAGATTGATCGCGGTTGTCGTCTTACCAACACCGCCTTTTTGATTTGCAATTGCAATGATCTTTGTTTGCGCTTTTTTGGGTAAACTGTTCTTAGGCACGTCGAAATTCTCCGATACGAAGTATGACCGCGCTCGAGTCGGTCACACTTGGAAATGTCTTTTGAGAAATATGCCAAGATGATGCGGTCGCGGTCAATTCCGAATCTACATTTGCACCTTTGTGGAAAATGCAAATTCCCTCTGGTTTTCGATGTTTTCCTGCAAATTCAAGAAGTTGCGGGATCGACGCCAAAGCACGTGCTGAAATAATATCTGCATTCAGGGCTGGGATTTCCTCTATACGTTGGGTTAACACCTGTACATTTACGTTCATTTCACGTGCAACTGTGCGTAAAAACGTTGATTTTCGCCGATCGCTCTCAATAAGAATCACCTGAAGGTCAGGCATTGCCTCTTTTGCTATTGCTGCAATTACCAATCCGGGGAATCCTGCACCTGAGCCCATATCAAGCCATACTTGTGCTTCCTTTGGGGCTAACCACAATATTTGGTATGAATCAGCAAAATGTCGTAGCCAGGCGGAATTCAACGTCGAGCTGGAAACGAGGTTAATATGAGGATTCCACTTTAGTAAAAGGCCGTGGTAAATCTTAAGCCTATGCATTGTTTCACGTGAAACATTGAATTCTTGCTCAAATTCGGTGGATCCATAGGCTTTTGCCATTATGCGGTCTTTTTCAGGTCAGGTTTCCGTATTTTAGCAAGGATCAGTGTCAGCGCAGCCGGCGTCATGCCATCTATTCGCCCAGCTTGGCCTAGCGTTGCGGGCATAACCTTAGAAAGTTTTGCACACAACTCATTTGATAGGCCAGCGATATCAGAATACACAATGTTGTTGGGTATTTCCAAAGCTTCATCGCGCCGCATGGCTGCAACATCTCGATTTTGCCGATCAATATAGTGCGCGTAGCGCGCATCATTTTCTACTTGTTGCTTGATTTCCTTAGAAAATTCACCCAGCTCGGGCCATATTTCGGTTAGTTTATCAATGTTAACCTTCGGATATGAAAGTAGATCAAGCGCCGAACGTGTGACTCCATCCTGATTAACCTTGATATCAAACTTACCGATTTCGCTTGGTAAAATTACACAAGTGGCGCATTTTTTCTGTGCTTTTTCAATCTCTTGCATCTTTTTTATAAAAACCTGTTGCCGCCCATTAGAAACACAGCCGATCGCTGCACCTATAGGTGTCAGGCGCTGATCCGCATTATCTGCACGCAGCGACAACCTGTATTCTGCTCGTGATGTGAACATGCGGTATGGCTCAGCAACGCCGCGCGTTACAAGATCATCTATCATTACCCCGATATATGCATCAGCCCGGTCAAAAATAACCTTGGGCAACCCTAAAACTGCGGCCGCAGCATTTAAACCTGCCACTAATCCCTGCGCCGCGGCCTCCTCATATCCTGTGGTTCCATTTATCTGGCCCGCTAGATATAGTCCCGGCAACACACCTACCTCTAGCGTTGGGTGTAGCGCGCGTGGATCAACATAGTCATATTCTATCGCATATCCAGGCTGAAGGATTTTTGCGGACTCCAGCCCAACCATAGATGAAACATAGGCCTCTTGCACATCCAGCGGCAGCGACGTAGAAATTCCGTTTGGATATACCGTTGGATCATTTAATCCCTCGGGTTCCAGAAAAACCTGGTGCGATTCTTTATCGGAAAATCGGACGATTTTATCTTCAATCGAGGGGCAGTATCGCGGCCCGACACCGTCTATCATACCACCGTACATCGCTGATTTATTAAGGTTTTCCCTGATAATATCGTGAGTTTTTGTGTTTGTTTCTGTAATGCCACAAGACACCTGTTTAGCACTTGGTTTTTTCGACAAAAACGAAAACATTGTTGGTGAATCGTCGCCCGCCTGCTTTTGTAAAATATCCCAGTTTATTGTGCGCCCATCCAAACGTGGTGGTGTGCCCGTTTTCAACCGCCCCATTGGTAATCCAAGGCCCTCAATACGCTCCGCAAGGGGTATAGAGGAACGATCCCCCATTCGACCGCCCGCCGTAGATTTAGCGCCAATATGAATAGTGCCGCGCAAGAACGTGCCGGTTGTTAAAATAACAGATTTTGCGGTGATTTCAGTTCCGTCCGCCAGAATTATACCACCCACACGGTTCTTTTTCACAACGATATCAACAACTTCAGCCTCAAGGACCGTTAAGTGCTTACGGTCACGAAATTCTGCCTGCATAGCCCTACGGTATAAAGCTCGGTCAGCTTGCGCCCGTGGCCCCCGAACTGCTGGGCCTTTACGTCGATTCAGCAATCTAAATTGAATACCGGCACAATCGGCAACCCGGCCCATTACCCCGTCAAGAGCATCAATCTCTCGTACTAAATGGCCTTTTCCCAAGCCACCGATTGCTGGATTGCAAGACATTTCCCCAATTTTGCTGAAGCTATGTGTGATCATTGCTGTTTTTGCACCCATACGGGCAGATGCTTGTGCGGCCTCACAGCCAGCATGACCTCCACCAATAACAATGACATCAAAACTATGTTTCACGTGAAACAATCCTATTTTCCAAGACAAAAACTGGAGAATATTTCATCCAGTATATTCTCTATATCTACCCTGCCAACCAAAGAATCAAGCGCGCGTAGGCTCTGCCGCATTTCTTCAGCGGCCAAATCCGACCATTCTGCCCCGTTATTTACATGCGTTTTTGCAGATTTCAGTGCAGAAATACCATTAATAAGAGCCGTTCTGTGCCTTTCCCGAGTAACCGATGTAGCGCCAGCGGTCCTTTTTTCCAATGTTATTGTAAGCCTCTTTAAAAGCATATCCACGCCTGCACCTGTTTTACCAGAGACCGAGGGTCCAGAACTATCAATAATATCCGCCTTGCCAACAATGATAATATCTTCAGGATGAACCGTGACGCCAAGTTCCTCAACCAAATCATCTAGCGCCACCAGGAAAACCCTGATATCCGCTGCCTCAGCGCGCTCAACAGCGCGCGCCACTCCCAGCTTTTCTATTGCATCATCAGAATCACGCAAACCCGCCGTATCCAACAGCGTCACAGCTATCCCGCCGAGGTCCATTCGCACCTCAATCACATCGCGCGTTGTACCTGCAATTTCCGAAGTAATCGCTGCTGACTTTCCAGCTAACCTATTCAAAAGAGTGGATTTTCCGATGTTTGGACGGCCGATAATTGCAACCTCAAAACCGTCGCGTATATTTTCAGATGCGCGCGCGCCATCAAGCTCCGCTTGCATCTCTTGGCTTGCTACGCCGATCAAATCTAATACCTCGGGTGTCACATCTACCGGCACATCTTCATCAGCAAAATCAATTGTGACCTCAAGCAATGCTGTTGCCCGCACCAAAATATTGCGCCATCTTTCCGCTTTTTTACCTAAAGCACCGCGCATAATTTTGAGCGCCTGCACACGCTGTGCCTCGGTTTCTGCGTCAATAAGATCAGCAAGTCCCTCAACCTGCGCCAAATCCAGTTGCCCGCTTTCCAGCGCACGTCGTGTAAACTCACCGGGATTTGCCAAACGCAGGCCGTCTTGCTCAGACAAACAGCGTAAAACCGCGGCAATAACGGCGCTTGAGCCGTGCAGATGCAGCTCAACCACACATTCACCTGTGAAACTTTCACCCTCTGCAAATGCCAAAACAAGCGCCTGATCCAGCGCAACTTCCGTGGAATCGCGCACAATACGCAAGGCCGCGGCTTTAGGTTCCGGCAATTCTCCAACCAGATTGCCAGCAGCTTCCCACGCCCTCGGCCCCGATATACGCACAATAGCCACACCGGCACGACCCCGTGCAGTTGCAAGTGCAAAAATCGTGTCCATTTCCCATATCCTTTTGTTTTAAAAAGAAATTTAAGGGTGAACTATGTGTTCATAGAATCAAAGAAATCCGAATTTGTCTTGGTTTGCTTCATTTTTCCCAACAGGAACTCAATCGCGTCTGTAGTTCCCATCGGGTTCAAAATACGGCGGAGCACAAACATTTTTGTCAGATCAGCTTTCTCAACCAGCAGATCTTCTTTACGAGTGCCGGATTTCAAAATATCGATTGCCGGGAATACCCGCTTGTCCGCAATTTTACGATCGAGTATGATTTCCGAGTTACCCGTACCTTTGAATTCTTCAAAAATTACCTCGTCCATACGGCTGCCCGTATCAATAAGCGCCGTCGCAATAATTGTCAGCGACCCGCCTTCTTCAATATTGCGTGCAGCACCGAAAAATCGTTTTGGGCGTTGCAGTGCATTTGCATCCACACCACCCGTCAAAACCTTACCTGAAGAGGGCACAACTGTGTTAAATGCCCGCCCCAAACGGGTTATTGAATCCAGCAAAATCACCACGTCGCGTTTGTGTTCCACCAAACGCTTTGCTTTTTCGATCACCATCTCGGCCACCGTAACGTGCCTGTCAGCAGGTTCATCGAAGGTTGAGGCCACAACCTCACCTTTCACACTGCGTTGCATGTCCGTCACTTCTTCAGGACGTTCATCAACCAGTAAAACAATCAGAAAACATTCCGGGTGGTTTTTAGCAATCGAGTGCGCAATATTCTGCAAAATCACCGTCTTACCGGTTCTAGGCGGCGCCACAACCAGCGATCTTTGGCCCTTGCCGATCGGGGCAACCAGGTCAATTACCCGCGCCGTTTTGTCCTTAATTGTCGGGTCTTCGATCTCCATCACCAGACGCTCTGTAGGGTAAAGAGGTGTAAGATTATCAAAATTAATCTTGTGTTTTGCCTTTTCCGGGTCTTCAAAATTAATCTGCGCCACATTCACAAGTCCAAAGTATTTTTCCCCCTCAGCCGGTGCGCTGATGACTCCGTCAACAGTATCGCCGGTGCGCAGAGAAAATTTGCGGATTTGCTCGGGGCTTACATAGATATCCTCAGGACCAGGCAGGTAATTTGCAGCGGGCGAGCGCAAAAACCCAAAGCCGTCTTTCAAAACTTCCACTACCCCGTCACCAGAAATTTCAACACCCTCTTCGGCCATTTCTTTAAGAATCCCGAACATAATGTCGCCTTTGCGCATAGTTGACGCATTTTCAATGTCCAGATCTTCAGCCATCTGCACCAGATCCGCAGGTGTTTTAGCTTTCAGTTCAGCCAAAGACAGTTTCGTGATTTCCATAAGTTCGCCATAAATATTGCATGCTGGCCAAAGCCACGCATTGCTGTTGAAAAGGGGAGCGCACATATAGGCGAGGACCGCCCGTGCTCGCCCGTCAATATGCGCATTTTTCTATACTTGTCAAATAACACCTAAAACGGCTGTAACTCGACCACTAATACGGTGATAACCATTAATACTGTGGGAACCTCGTTCATCAGGCGGTATTTGCGCCCGGTGCGCGTATTTTCATCGCGCTCAAAATCCTTGCGGCGTGCTGCCAGCCATCCGTGATAAGCCGACATTAGGATAACCATTACAGCTTTGATCCACGGCCAAATATCTGTCCAGTCAAGCACCCCCGGTGTGAAAACCATCATCAAGCCAAACAGCCATGTTGCAATCATCGCGGGGTTAATAATTGCCCGTAGCAGTTTTCGCTCCATGGTTTTAAACGTTTCAGACATTACACTGCCAACCGGCGCCGTTTCGGCGTGATAAACGAACAGTCTGGGCAAATAAAACATGCCCGCCATCCATGCAATCACAGAAATAACATGCAGTGATTTTATCCATAAAAAATATTCTGACAGAAATGCAATCATGCGTTTACCCTCTGATATATCTCAACATTTTCTCAACATTTTCCGGATTTCCTTGCGGTGTTATCCCATGACCAAGGTTGAAAATATAAGTGCCGTCTCCCAGAGTTTCCAGCAATCTCTTAACCTCGCGTTCCAGCGCATCACCACCCGTTACCAACAGCATTGGATCAAGGTTTCCCTGTACTGTTACCTTAGTCTGTAAATTATCCCGCGCCCAGTCAGCCGGGACCGATGTGTCAATTGCAAGCGCATCAAACACCCCTGTATCTGCAAATTTAATATATCCACCCCCGGCACCACGAGGAAAGCCGATCACGGGCAAACCGGGAAACCGCAACTTTAGTTCTTGAGCGATGCGCACAGCGGGTTTCAGAGCATAATCTTCAAAACAAGATCCACCTAACGCACCTGCCCAACTGTCAAAAAGCTTTATCACTTCAGCCCCAGCCTCAACCTGTTTGGCGAGATACTCAATCGTCGCTTCGGTTATTAAATCGATCAGTATCGAAAATCCCGCCGGGTCCCGGTACATCCATTCTCGTGCCGGTCCTTGATCAGCTGTGCCCCGCCCCGCAATCATATACGTTGCAACCGTCCACGGCGCGCCTGCAAAACCGATTAACGTAACATCTTGTGGTAATTCAGCCGACAGACGTTTTACCGTTTCATAAACCGGCGAAAGGACTGCGTGGATATCATCTTTGCCCTTGAGTTTTACCAAATCATCGCGTGTTGTAACTGGCGTTAGGCGTGGCCCTTCACCTGTTTCAAACCACAACTCCATCCCTAATGCCTGTGGTAACAGTAAAATATCGGCAAAAAGGATTGCTGCATCAAACCCAAACCGCCTGATCGGCTGCATGGTTACCTCGGTTGCAAAATCAGGATTATAACATAGGTCTAAAAACCCACCCGCCGTAGCACGCAATGCACGATATTCAGGTAAATACCGCCCTGCCTGACGCATAATCCATACCGGAGGGACATCTTGCTTTTCTCCAGCAAGTACCCGAAGCATTTTTTTCTTAGTCGGAACGGTCATGTTTTCCCCCTTAAATAATATAATATTTAAGAAAAGTGGTGGTTGATAGTAGATACTGTTCGTAACGGGGATTACCGTGTTTAATTAGTTTTGCACAGGCTTATCCTTACAAAACCGCCCTAAAAAACAGAAAACCCGCAAATTTATACACAGGGTAATAAAAATCTACCCTCAGGGATAAAAATGTGGGCAAAATTGTAAAAAGGGGATAAAACTAACTTTTAGAAAACCCTCTGTGTAAAACTGTGACTATTCCCAAAGATATCCACGATTTGATCCACAGGAAACACTCTATGCAACGGCTTATATTGGCATCCGGTTCTGCTATTCGCACAAAAATGTTGCGAAATGCAGGCATTCAACATGATGTGATCATATCGCGAATTGATGAGCAAGCGGTCAAAAACACTATGCTTGCCGATAATGCACCAGCACGTGATATTGCGGATGTACTGGCAGAAATGAAGGCGCGCCGCGTGGCGATGAAACACCCAGATGCATTGGTTTTGGGGGCCGATCAGGTGTTGATCTGTGATAAAAAACTCTACGATAAACCGGAAAACCTTGCGGATGTCCGCCTGCATTTAAAAACCCTGCGCGCTAAAACCCACACGCTTTTATCCGCCGCTGTTATTTTTGAGAACGGCGCGCCGGTTTGGCGCCATATTGGGTGCGCGCAACTGACGATGCGTGATTTTAGCGATGATTTTCTTGATGCTTATATTGGCGAACAGGGTGCGGATTTGTTATCAAGCGTCGGGGCCTATAAGCTTGAAGATCACGGCGCGCAGCTTTTCACTAAGATTACGGGGGATTATTTTTCCGTCCTTGGTTTGCCACTATTAGAAATACTGGGTTTTTTGCGCATGAAAGGGATATGTTCAGAGTGAAAAATACTGCCCCAAAAGCTGGTGTCATTGGTTGGCCGATCAAGCACAGCAAATCGCCCACACTGCACGGGCATTGGCTGAAACGCTATGATGTGTCAGGAAGCTACGGGGCGATTGCTATCCAACCCGATCAGCTCGATTCTGGTTTGCGAGATTTGCAAAAACAGGGATATAAGGGGGTTAATGTTACTATTCCCCATAAAGAAACTATCTTGTCGTTAGTCGATAGCATAACCGATAGCGCGGCGTTGATCGGGGCAGCCAACACTATACATTTTCGCAAAGACGGTAGTATTGGCGCTGATAATACTGACGGATACGGGTTTATTCAAAACCTGCGCCAAAATGCACCTGACTGGAATCCCAAGGTGGGGGCTGCCTTGGTTTTGGGGGCGGGTGGTGCTGCGCGGGCCATTATTTGGGCACTTTTAAACGAGGGCGTGCCAAGCCTCAGGGTAGCAAACCGCACGAAAATCAGGGCTGAAAACATGGTAGAACACTTTGGCGCGCGCGTTGAGGTGGTGGATTGGCATCAAGCCAGTGCAGCGATGGATGGGGCCAAAACGATTGTTAATACAACCTCGCTGGGGATGGAGGGGCAAGCCCCGCTGAACGTTGTTTTTGATGCCGCTCCTAGAGGTGCGCTCGCTACAGATATCGTTTATACCCCGCTTTTCACCCCGTTTTTGGCAAATGCCGCAAAGGCGGGGCTAAAAACTGTTGACGGGTTGGGGATGCTTTTGCATCAGGCGGCACCAGGTTTTGAAAGCTGGTTCGGTGTGCGCCCCGAGGTCGATGCAAAACTACGCGCTGCGGTGTTGAACGCATGAGCTATGTTCTGGGATTAACCGGCTCTATCGGCATGGGAAAATCCACTACAGCCGGGTATTTTCGCGAAATTGGTGTGCTGGTCTGGGATGCAGATGCGGTGGTGCACACATTATATAGCAAGGGAAACGCAGGTGCGCGCGCCATTGCTGATATTATTCCCGGCGCCATAAAAAACGGTGCAGTTGATCGGGGCGCATTACGTCAGGCGATACTGGCCGACACCGATTTATTGCAAAAAATCGAGGCCGCGATTCACCCTCTGGTTTCAGATCATCGCGCGGGGTTTTTGGAAAATCACGCGGATGCAGATCTGATCCTCTGCGATATCCCGCTTTTGTTTGAAACGGGTGCGGATGAATGGCTCGACGGGGTTTTGGTGGTTACCACGACGCCCGAAATTCAGCGCGAACGGGTTCTGGCACGCCCGGATATGTCTGTTGCCATGTTTGAAAACATACTGGCAAAACAAACCCCCGATGCAGAAAAACGCCAGCGTGCAGATTTTATCATTGATACGGGTAAAGGGCTGGACCATGCGCGCCAAGCGGTCGTATCCTTGGCTAAACAATTGCAAGAGGCAGCACATGCGTGAAATTGTGATGGATACAGAAACCACCGGGCTTGATCCTAGCACCGGTGATCGGATTGTCGAAATCGGCGGGGTTGAATTGTTTAACCACATGCCAACCGGCAAAACTTACCACCAATATATCAACCCCAAACGCGACATGCCCGAAGGGGCCTTTGCTGTGCACGGGCTTAGCGCAGAATTTCTGTCCGATAAGCCGGTGTTCAAGGATATTGCCCAAGAATTTCTGGATTTTATCGGAGATTCTAAACTTGTGATTCACAACGCCAGCTTTGATATGAAATTCCTAAACGCGGAATTGAAACGGGTTGAGCGAGCCGAATTACCTTGGGTGCAGGCGATTGATACCCTTGCAATTGCACGCAAAAAATTCCCCGGGGCACAAAACTCACTGGATGCGCTTTGTCGCCGGTTTGGTATTGTAACGGAACGGGAATTACACGGAGCTTTGCTCGATTCCGAGATTTTAGCAGAGGTCTATCTGGAACTTATCGGCGGCCGTCAACCAGATTTCGCCCTGTCGATTGTGGCGTCACAATCCAGCAATACGGATGGGGGTGAAGATTGGACACCACCCTCCCGGCCAACCAAATTATCCAGCAGAATTTCCAATACTGAGGCCGAGGCGCACACAAAATTCGTGAAAAACCTGGGTGAAAAAGCGGTTTGGAAAATCTTTGACTGAAACCCCTTTATACAGCAATTTTGTGGAGCAGGGTATTTTAAGCACAAGATCTAGTGTTAGTATTTTGCTTAAAGGTTCAAT
>CAYSAZ010000002.1:0-38233 GCA_964429065.1 uncultured Rhodobacterales bacterium | reverse complement strand
AGCGGCCTGTTATTTCTATATCTCAAGCATCAAAGGTATGCGCAACGAGCTACCAGTCAGCAAAAAAGAATGTGGATCAGTTGGTCCGCTTGGGTATTCTGCAACAAGTGAAAGGTTTTGAAAACCCCAAGCTTTACTGGGCAAAAGAAATTATCGACATCTCTGATGGCTGGTAGTCAGGTTCAGGACATCGTCGCCGATTTGGCCTGTTCTTGTGCGCGACGGGTCATTTCGTTGCGGTAAAGTGCCACAAAATCTATATTGTCGAGGTTAAGCGGCGGATAGCCTCCATCGCGGGTGATATCGCCAACCACGCGGCGCAAATACGGGAAAATAATGCGCGGGCATTCAACCATCAAAAACGGATGCATTTGTTCATCCGGCACATTTTCAATCAAAAAACGCCCGGCGTAATCCAGCTCCAGGATAAAAATCTTGGTCTTTTCGATGCTCGCCGTGACTTTTAGTTTGTTAATAACCTCAAATTGGTTGCCGCCAAGTTTGCGCGCATCAAGATTAACCTGCACCTCAAAAGTGGTTTTCCCCTCTGGCATTTTGCCTTCTTGTGCGGCGACATTTTCAAATGAGAGATCACGGATATATTGGTTCAAAGTCTGTACACGGGGCGGTTTGGCCTGTGGTTTTGGCTCAGCGGCACCGTTGGTTTCTGTGGTCATGCGGAAATTTCCTGACTTGCGTTAAAATTCTATGGCGCGGGGATATCATCAATGTTCAGGCGGGACAATCAATCGTTTGGTTTTGTCCAACCGGAATGACCGGGCTTGGTGTTGATATTATCCTCAACCACCTCAAAATCGGCATCAATGATGACTTCGGAGCCAGGACCGGTCTGGCTGAAGCCGCTGGCATAAACAGTCGCGCTGGATTTTATCTTTTTGGTAATTTGGCTGATTATCAGCGCGCGAACCTGCGGGATTAACAATAAAAGGCCAAAACCATCGGTGAAAAACCCCGGGGTTAGCAGTAAAAGCCCGGCGATAAGGATAAAGGCGCCGTTGGCAATGGGATCAGCCGGGTTTTGGCCGCTTTCAAGGCTGCGCTGCATTTTTTGCATTGCCGCCAGACCTTGCGCACGCATCAAAGCAGTACCTACAAGCGCCGTTAACACAACGATCGCCAATGTCGGCCACAGGCCCAAGAACCCGCCTACCTGAATGAATAGCCCGATTTCTATGATCGGAACGGCGACAAAAAGCAAAAATAGCCACATATTTCTACCCCAAAGTTTATCTAGGACCAATGGACTCAGCCCTTTACAATGCTTACATAAGTATCAAATAAGCTAAACACCAATGTTTAGACTAATTTTTTTTGAAAGGTCAATTCAAATGGGTTCGCAACTGGTCCAGATTATCGTGCTTGCCGGGGTGGCGCTGTTTCTTGTGCTGCGTCTGCGAAATGTGCTGGGAACACGTGATGGGTTTGAGCCGACGACAAAATCGACACCACCCGCCAAAAAAGCCAAGCGCAAGTTTGAGGTGATCGATGGTGGCGGCGAGGATCGCGATATTTCAGATCACATAGATGTGGACAGTGATGTGGGCAGGGCATTGTCATCGATGAAAAAGACGGAGCCTGCGTTTTCGGTTACCGAATTTACCAAAGGTGCTCGCCAAGCCTATGAAATGATCCTGATGGGGTTCGAAAACGGTGATCAGGACCTTCTTAAGCAATATCTTTCCGCCGATGTTTTCAAAACCTTCGCGCAAGTTATTGTAGATCGTGCGGACAAAGGGTTAGTCGTTGATGCAACATTTATCGGGGTAAGCAACGTTACAATTAAGGGCGCGCGATTTGATGATAGCACCAACGAGGCCGAGATCACGATGAAATTCATCGGAGAGCTGACATCGGTTGTGCGCGATTCGCACGGTGAAATCGTTGAGGGGGACGCAACGGCGGTAAAGCGTCAAACAGATATTTGGACATTTGCGCGCACCATGGGGGGCGATAATCCAAACTGGCTGTTGGTTGGCACCGGAGCGTAAATATTATATGGCGTGGCGAAAAAGTAAGGCATTAAGCGCGGATGACCGTGAGGTTTGGTCAAAACTTGCCAAAACCACAACGCCCCTGCGCGCACAAAACCCTGCGCCGGTAGTTTTTCAGCCCAAACCTGCCGCCCCGCCCTTGGTGCAAAAACCGCAGCAATCTGTTCCACAACTGACCCGGATCGGGGTAATGGTGCAACAGGCGCGCGTAACTATCAATTTGGCAACTGACCGGGTGCAGGCGGCTAAAACGCCGGGCAACCAGATGGATCGCCGGCGCTTTGAGCAATTGCGCAAGGGTAAAATAAAACCCGATGCGCGGCTTGATTTACACGGTATGACGGCGGATCAGGCCCATGGCCAGCTGGTTGCATTTATTCACCGCAGTCATGCAACGGGTAAACGGTTGGCGCTGGTTATTACCGGAAAAGGAAATTCAACGAGCGTTGAAGAAGGGGTAATGCCCACGCGCCAAGGTATTTTACGTCACAGCCTGCCCCATTGGCTGGATCGCGCTGATCTGCGGCCGTTGATTCTAGAAATCACGCCTGCACATCAAAAACACGGTGGTGGCGGGGCGTATTACGTCTATCTGCGCCGCAGCCGGTAATTGCCGAGAACCCAACGTATTCATAAAAAAGCCCGCCGCAGAATGCGACGGGCTGTATGTGTTTTATAGCGTGTGGTCTATTGAACGGGCTGACCGTTTGCCAGAATCTCGCCATCCTTGGTAAAGGTGATTTCAGATACGAACTGGTCCGATTTTTTGCCCGCTTTAGCAAAAGTCATCACCATACCCATCATCATGGCGGCTTCCATCTGGTCCAAAAGACCTATGGAAACCAGTTGGTTTGATAATGCGGAAAGGCCGTTCAGTTCTATCCTAACATCGCCAACAGGCACCGGAATTGGGCCGTCATTGTTAAAGGTTACCGCACCATCAGCCTGCGCAGAAGCCCCGGCAACTTCCAACAGGATCTGGTTGACATCTAGCTTGTGGACTGTTGCCAATTCTAACGGATCACCGCCAGCAATGGCCACACCGGAGTCAATTTGCACCATGGCCGCAAGATCAATATCAACCGTGGCTGGATCGCGGGAAATGGTTTTATCGGGGTCAATCATCGCCCACAGCTCCTCGCCGACGGTTAGTTCTGATACTTGAACGTTCAGAACCGCCTCATCTGCCGCATCGGCGGAATTCATTGGCACAACCGCTTTCATAACCATGCTGGCCATGCTGATATCAATTGGTGGAAATGGCGTATTTTCACCGGGGGTTATTGTCATTGCCGTGGTGCCGGCCCGCACATCATATGTGAATGTTCCATCCGCCATTTCAATAAATGCGGTTGAACCAGCGCCGGTTCCGGTCATTTGAAAAGCCATTCCTTCAGCTTCAACAGAACTGTTATAAACCGCCTTGCCGCTTTCCATTTTAATAACCGCAGATTTGCTGCCATCCAGATACCCCAGCGCATCTTCTTCATCGCTTGGCACATCAAACTCAAAAGACATCGAAACAGATTCTAGGCTTTGTTCAGAGGTCTGGGTGTCGCCATCGGTCGTAATATCGTATGTGACATCGAATTTTTCAGTGTTAATATCACCCGCAACATGCGAGTCATCGTCCGTCATCAACATATTAAAATCCACGCCACCAAGATCAGCAAAAACCTTGCGCAGATATTCATTATCAGGATCGCCGCCATCAATGATGAAACTGTCGGCGGTGAATACAACATGTATCTCATCCGTGCTCATCGCTTCGCGCAAAAGGGCGTTTGTTGTCAGTGACATGCCCGCTGTACGCAGTTCAAGCGTGAATTCTTCGCCCTCTTCCTGAGCGGTTAACGTAAGTGTGTCGGCCATAGTAAACGTAACGGTTTCAGGGTCAGAGGTTAAAGGCACGCCCTTGATCCAGGCAACGCTTATAATGGTTTCATCATCAGGATCAGCGATAACAAGGTTTTTGTATTCAACGCTTCCATCGCCCCCGATGATGCGATCATCATATGTGACCTCCGCGCCCTCATCGATCATTTCGCGAAACGCTAGATCCATCACGGTTTCCAGCTGGTTGGCGGCCTGCACATATGTAGCGCCACTCAATAGGGTTGCGGTGGTAACGGCTATACCTAGGTTTTTCATTTTGTCCCTCTCTTAAAAATTGTTGTTTGTATATAACATGGGCAATAATGGTTGTATTTCAAGATGAAAACTAAAACCTTAACGAACTTTCATTCTCGAATTTCCGTAGCCCCGATGCCCCAGATGGCTGATTTCTCCACCCATCCGGTGTAATTATCTACCGTTATTTCACACCAGAAAACCACGCAAGCCCCCAGAAAAGCAATCACGCCCTTTTCGGCCAAAGCGACAGTTGAGGAACCCTCGGCAGGGGTTTTGTGTAACGGAATGCGCTGATCTGTAACAACTACCGTGCGACGACCACTAAGCAATGCATAATGGACCCAGCCACCCGCGCCATCCTGGTCACGGACCCGCCGCCAATGTTCAAACTCTGCCGTAATCTGAAGCGGCGTGCCTTTGTGGGCCATAACCCAGTCAATACGATGCGATTGGCTGGGTCCACGCCGCACATTCGCATCCCCCACCTTCAGGCTGACAAAGCGCGGCAAGGGCAGATTTGTAACTGCCCCGAGTGTCGGATCGGAGGATTGTTGCGCCCACGCAATCTGGATGGGCAGCATAAGCAGCAACACCCCAAAGATGCGCAACACGCGTAATTTTGAAACAAACACCATAAATAACCCGTCTTTTGCCTATATTGTGCGGGAATTTTATTTTTTGCATTTCCCTACGTGTCCTTTGCTGGCATGTTACATCAAAGTTTTCAAGTCGAGGACATAAATCAACATGGCATCCCACCCCCTAAAGGTCATCATAACTCGCCGCTTGCCCGAACCCGTTGAAACCCGCATGCGGGAGCTATTTGATGTGGAACTGAGCGACACAAGTGAAAAAATGGATGCCAAAACCCTTGGTGAAGCCATAAAGCGGGCTGATATTCTGGTGCCGACGCTCGGGGATGTAATTGATCAAAAGATGTTGGCGCAGGCGGGGGAAAACTTGCGTCTTATCGCCAATTATGGGGCCGGATTTGACCATATTGATGTGCAAACGGCGCTACAGCGGGGGATTATGGTATCCAACACCCCGGGTGTTTTAACTGATGATACGGCCGATATGGCGATGGCGATGATTTTGGCGGTACCGCGTCGTCTGCGCGAAGGCACGATGTTGATGCAACAAGGCGAATGGCAGGGCTGGTCCCCAACCGCGCTGATGGGGCATCGCATCGGTGGCAAACGGCTGGGCATTCTGGGCATGGGGCGGATCGGGCAAGCGGTAGCACGACGCGCACAAGTCTTTGGAATGCAAATACATTACCACAACCGCAAACGTCTGCATAACGATACAGAAACAGCGCTTGAGGCGACGTATTGGGAAAGTCTGGACCAGATGCTGGCGCGTATAGATATCCTGTCGATCCACTGCCCACATACGCCGGGCACTTTTCATTTGCTAAACGCGCGACGTTTGAAACTGATGAAACCCAGCGCCTATATCATCAACACAGCCCGCGGGGAAGTTGTGGATGAAAACGCCCTGACCCGGATGTTGCGCGCAGGTGGTCTGGCTGGCGCGGGCTTGGATGTTTTTGAACACGGCAACGATATTAACCCGCGTCTAAGGGGGCTGGATAACGTGCTTTTATTGCCGCATATGGGTTCCGCAACCTATGAAGGGCGCATTGAAATGGGCGAAAAAGTTATCATCAACATCAAGACATTTGCCGATGGCCACCGCCCCCCGGATCAGGTCGTGCCAAGCATGCTGTGACAGCCCCCGAAATTTTAGGACAAATGTGCGTAATCGCACGTACAGGGCCGGGCTGCGCCAATAGACATTAACACGCTGCAAATAAAGGAGTGTGGAAATGCAAGAATCGTTTAATCTATCATGTCAGGACATTGAGGCTGTTTACACCAGACAAGTGCTCGATCTGCTGGTTGTTGCCCGTGACATTCGCGAAGGGCGGACAGAGGATCTGGCCGACAGAATTGAAAGCACCCTTGAGGGACACTTAAGCCAGATGATGAAATTTCAGGAAAGCCCAAATAAAACGGCCTGTTTTTATCTGGCAGATGAATTATACGCCGCATCAGACAAAAAAGCGCCGGAAACCCTGAAAAGCGCGTTAGCGGAATCAAAAACCGCCCTTAAGCAGATTTTGTCGAAAGACTGTTTTGCCGAAGCATCCTGTGGTGGTGGGGTGGATTGCCATAAATGGCCCACATCTTTGCGCCCGGTCGATCCCGACACGCCCGATGTTATGGGCTGGCACTATATAATAGGGTCTCATTGCGGGTTTTCCTGGCCGTTTTTCTGGAAACGCGATTGCGGATTGCCTTTGGGTTTAAAGGCCTGCACCGGCTGAACACGTATCTGAATTCGCCGCCTTGCATAAGGGCGGCAATTTCGTGTAACGCATCCTTACCCCATAAGGATTTCTACCGATGCTACCCGTTATAGAGGCTATTATTCCAGTATTCACCATCGTTATGCTGGGGTTTATCTTGCGTAAAACCGGGTTCATAACCACTGAATTTTGGACTACCGTCGAGGATTTGTGTTTCTACATATTTTCCCCCGCATTACTGGCCAAAACTATGATCTTGGCGGATTTGACCGCAGTTAACGCCAGTGGATTTACCCTAACCATCCTGGTCTCAATGGCCCTGATAGGGGCTACAATGCTGGCGCTTTGGCCGGTGCTAAGGTCAACCATCGCCACATCGCCCGGGCAGTTCACGACCATCTATCAAACCACGACCCGCTGGCACGTGTTCATTGCGCTGGCGATTGTGCTTAATCTTTATGGAGATCAGGGTGCAGCGCTAATTGCGATCGTCTTTACGGTTATGGTGCCGGTGTTGCAGGTCTCGAACATTCTGGTTCTCTCGGCGTTTTCACCCACCGCACGGCCAAGCATTGCGCGTATTGCCAAAACCATCGTGCAAAACCCGATTATCTGGGGGATAACGGTTGGGCTGGTGGTAAATTTCAGCCAAATCACACTCTGGACACCGGTTCTTTCGACGTTGGATCTGCTGGGCCGCGCTGCGCTGGGCGCCTCGCTTTTGGTTTTGGGGGCCGGGCTAAGCATAAAAGCGGTGCTTAACCCCTCAAAAGAACTGTTGATCGGGGTGGTTGGCAAGCTGTTGTTCACCCCGTTTGTTATGATGTCAGTCGGGTATTTTTTTGGCCTGAAAGGGCTGGAGCGGGATGTATTATTGATCTGTGCCGCAGTCCCGACAGCTATGAACGGGTATGTTCTGGCGCGCAAAATGGGTGGGGATGCGCCGCTTTATGCCACTATATCCACCGTGCAGACAGTATTTTCATTCCTGACGATTCCCCTGCTGATATGGGTGATTTCGTGGTTTTCGGTGTAATCTCCCGGGCTAAAATCATAGGGCTTTGCCCACAACAGCCCCGCCCGACCAGGCCCATTGGAAATTATATCCGCCAAGCCAGCCGGTTACATCCACCGCCTCGCCGATCACAAACAAGCCTTTCACGTGCTTGGCTTCCAATGTCTTTGAGGAAAGCCCATCCGTGCTGATCCCGCCAGATGTCACCTCGGCTTTGGCAAAACCCTCTGTACCGTTTGGCATGAATTGCCAGTCAGATAATAGGGTTTCTGCATTGTGCAAGCTTTGGTCCGGGATATTGGCCAGCTCCAGGGGCAGATTAATTTGGGCGGCCAAAACCTCGGCAAGGCGCGCAGGCAGATGGTGGCCAAGAACGGACTTAATGCCGGATTTCGGGTTGCTCCGTTTTGCTGCAATCAGCCATCTCGGGGCCAAATCGGGCAAGAAATTGATCCCGACAGGCATGCCAAGCGACCAATAAGAGGAAATCTGCAAAATCGCCGGACCGGAAAGACCTTTGTGCGTAAAGAGTGCCGCCTCACAAAAGCTGGTTCCTCCAGCGTGCGCAATCACCTTGGCAGATACGCCAGACAGATCGCGAAACACCTGATCATTTGCGCCAAGCGTCATTGGCACTAACCCCGGTGTTGGCGAGATTACTTTCAGCCCGAACTGGCGCGCCAGATCATAGGCAAACCCGCTGGCCCCCATCTTTGGAATAGATTGCCCGCCCGTTGCGATCACCAATGAGGGCGCTGTTGCGACCCGCGTGCCAAAATCAACCCGATACCGCCCATCGCTATGCGCCACATCAGAAATACTGTCGCCAAGCGCGATTTCAACTGCTCCTTTGGTGCATTCTGTCAGCAGCATTTTAACAATTTCGCGTGCCGATCCATCGCAAAACAACTGCCCGAGGGTTTTTTCGTGCCACGCGATGTGATGGCGATCCACCATCGTTATAAAATCCTCCGCCGTAAATTGGCTAAGGGCGGATTTCACAAAATGCGGGTTGCTGGAAATAAAACGGTCTGGAGCCGTATGAATATTGGTAAAGTTGCAACGCCCACCACCCGAGACCAGGATTTTTTTACCGGGTTTTTCAGCATGATCAATCAGCAAAACCCGCCGCCCGCGTTGCCCGGCCATTTGTGCGCACATCAATCCGGCCGCCCCGGCCCCAAGGATAATCGCATCGAAATTTTCAACCTTGGGCATCGGCTCTCCAATCAAGGCGTTATAGGGTGTGTAAATTCTGGTTGCAATCATCCATGATGCTGCCATGGTGAACCTGTCTGAATTTCACAGGTCATGCCCATGCGCCTCTTAATTTCCTTCACGGCGTTGTTTGCCTCTATTGCGCTGTTGCAGCTTAGCTCGGGCGCGATTGCGCCACTTGATGTGCTTGCGGGCCTGCAAAAAGGGTTTACCAACACCGAGATCGGGCTGTTGGGGTCAGCACATTTTCTGGGGTTCTTTGTTGGCTGCTGGTGGGCGCCGCGCCTGATGGGTAGCGTTGGGCATTCACGGGCGTTTTCTGCGTTTGCAGCGTTTGGTGCGATTGGCGCAATTTCCCACACGATGCTGGTTGATGCGACGGCATGGGCGGCGATGCGGGTGCTGACCGGCCTTTGTGTGGCAGGCTGCTACACTGTGATAGAGGCCTGGATGCAAGCCAAGCTGACCAACAAAAACCGTGGGCGGGTTATGGCGTCTTATCGCACGATTGACATTGTGGCATCGGCAGCGGCGCAACTTATGATCGGCGCGCTGGATCCGGCGTCGTATGTTTCTTATAATTTGCTGGCAATTTTGTGCTGTGCCTGCTTGTTGCCTATCGCATTAACCAAAACCCCGCAGCCGGTAACGCCGCTAACCCCGCGCCTGCGGCCCATTCATACGGCGTTGGTTTCACCACTTGGTGCGGCAGGGGTTGTGGTTGCGGGGACATCCTCGGCGGCGTTCAGGATGGTTGGGCCGATTTATGGGCAGGATGTCGGGTTGAGCGCATCACAGATCGGCTCGTTTCTGGCGACCGTGTTAATCGGCGGCGCTGTTGCCCAATTTCCTGTTGGGTGGTTGGCGGATAAATTTGATCGCCGCTATGTGTTGATCGGCCTGTCTGTTGTCGGGGTCATTGCTTGTCTGGCACTGGCATTGAACAGTTCGGGCGGACATACACAATTATTCCTGATTGCCGCGGTATTTGGGGCTGCGAGCTATCCGATATTTTCGGTTTCAACCGCGCATGCCAATGATTTCACCAAAGCTGAAAATATGGTTGAGGTGAACGCATCCCTGATGTTTTTATACGGATTTGGCGCAATTTTCAGCCCGCTAATTGCATCAGGCCTGATCGAAAACTATGGCCCATCAGCACTGTTTATATTCATAAGTCTGGCGCATGCCTTTTTGCTGGTTTTTGGGTTTTTGCGTATGTTTGTGCGTGATGTGCCAAGCGATCGTACCAAATACGCCTATATTCCCCGCACATCTTTTATCATCAGTAAACTAATCCGGCGGCGAAAATCATGACGGGTGGGGCTGGTAGTGCGCACAAATCTGTGCAAAATTCTGTATAGCAAAGTAAGGGAAATAAAATGGTAATGCCACCAAAAGGGAAGATCTATGACGATATTACCCAGACAATAGGTGGTACGCCACTTGTGCGATTATCCCGGTTTGCCAAGGACATGGGGATAAAGACCGAGCTTTTGGGAAAGCTCGAGTTTTTCAACCCCACCAGTTCCGTGAAAGACCGTATCGGCGTTAGCATGGTTGACGCGCTTGAGGCCTCGGGTGCGCTAAAAGCTGGCGGGACTCTGATTGAACCAACCAGCGGTAATACCGGCATTGCTTTGGCGTTCGTTTGTGCGGCACGGGGGTATAATCTTATCCTGACCATGCCGGAAACCATGTCGATCGAGCGGCGCAAGATGTTGGCATTGCTGGGGGCGCGCGTAGAATTAACCGACGGGGCCAAGGGTATGCGCGGTGCGATTGATCTTGCACATAAACTGGCATCAGAGATCAAAGGCGCGATTATTCCACAACAGTTTGAAAACCCGGCCAACCCGATGATACATGAGGAAACCACCGGCGCGGAAATCTGGCAGGATAGCGGTGGCAAGGTTGATGTGTTTATCTCGGGCATTGGTACGGGCGGCACTATTGTGGGTGTTGGGCGCGTGCTAAAAGCGCGAAATCCAGAGGTGAAAATCATCGCGGTTGAGCCAGAGGACAGCCCGGTATTATCCGGTGGTCAGCCCGGCCCCCACAAGATTGAAGGTATAGGTGCGGGGTTTGTACCGGATGTTTTAGACATCGGTCTGATCGACGAAGTGGTCACAATCGGCAATGAAACCGCGTTTGAAATGGCGCGCAAAATTGCCGTACTAGAAGGCATACCGGTTGGCATTTCTTCAGGCGCGGCCTTGGCTGCGGCGGTTGAAATATCTGAAGGCCCTGACATGGCAGGCAAAAACATTGTCATGATTTTACCAAGTTTTGCCGAACGCTACCTGTCAACCTCGCTGTTTGACGGCCTATAGGTTTAGCGACGTCTGGGGGAATACCGATGGATAATGACGAAATTGAACGCTATGCCCGCCATATTATCCTGCGCGAAATTGGCGGTTCCGGGCAGCAAAAACTGCGGCGCGCAAAGGTTTTGGTTATCGGTGCGGGCGGGCTTGGTTCACCGGCGCTGATGTATCTGGCGGCGGCTGGTGTTGGTACATTGGGGGTGGTTGACGACGATGTTGTCAGCCTTTCCAATTTGCAACGACAGGTTATTCATGCAACGGATGCAATTGATACGCCCAAGGTGCTTTCTGCCAGCAACACTATCGCCAATATCAACCCGCATGTCGTGGTCAAGACACATCAAATGCGTCTAACCCCTGAAAACGCCCGGCAAATTCTTGGTGGGTATGATCTGGTGCTGGATGGTTCTGACAACTTTGATACGCGCTATATGGTTAATGCGGTATGCACCGCTTTGAAAACGCCACTGATTTCGGCAGCCATGAGCCAGTGGGAGGGGCAGATCAGTCTGTTTGACCCTGCAAATGGCAGCCCGTGTTATGCTTGTGTTTTTCCCGAACGCCCAGCCGATGGCCTGGTGCCAACTTGTGCCGAGGCCGGGGTTATGGGCGCGCTTGCCGGGGTTATGGGGTCAATGATGGCGGGCGAGGCGATCAAACATATTACCGGGGCCGGGGCCGGGCTGCGTGGGGAAATGTTGATATATGATGCGCTTTACGCCGAGGTGCGAAAGTTCACCCTTGTGAAAAGCCCATCCTGTACGATTTGCAGCGGGGGGCAAAGTTGATTATTATCAATGCAACCCACTAATATATCGCTATGATTCCCAAAAACAGGAGCGCGCTGCACATGACCCACTATGATATCATAATTATTGGCGCCGGTCCTGCCGGTCTTAGTTTTGCCCGCAGTCTTGCAGATACGGATCTTCAGATTGCCATACTTGAACGGATGCCCGCGAAAATCCTTAAAAATCCGCCCGAGGATGGGCGCGATATTGCGCTGACCCATACATCAGAGCAAATTATGCAGGATTTGGGCATGTGGGCGCATATTCCGGCGGATCAGACCGGCACAATTCGCGACGCAAAAGTTGTGAACGGGCAATCCGCCTATGCGCTCCATTTTGAGAGCGAAAAAACCGACCGCGATTATCTGGGCCGCATTGTGCCAAACCACCTTATCCGGCGGGCAGCCTATACTGTGGTTAAAGATTTGGCGAATGTCACGATTTTAACAGAGGCCGAAGTTGTTGATGTTGATATAAACGCTACCCTTGGCAAGATAACGTTGAAAGACGGCGCGGTGTTAAGTACGACACTGGTTATCGCCGCGGACAGCCGGTTTTCTGATACACGTCGAAAAATGGGAATATCGGCCTCAATGACCGATTTTGGCCGGGTGGTTATTGTCTGCGAGATGGATCACACCTTGGCACATAATAACATCGCGACGGAATGTTTTCATTATGATCAAACGCTGGCAATTTTGCCGATGCATGGCAATACGTCATCGGTTGTCGTGACCTTGCCCAGCGATAAGGCCGATAGTGTGATGAACATGTCGGATACGGATTTTGCTGCGGATATTCAGGCGCGGTTTGGGGATCAATTGGGGGATATGACCCTTGCCTCAAAGCGTCACCCCTATCCATTGGTCGGGGTCTATGCCAACCAATTCGTCAAACCCCGTTTTGCCCTGCTTGGCGATGCGGCTGTCGGGATGCACCCGGTGACGGCGCACGGATTTAACCTTGGGCTGACGGGTGGGGTAATTCTGGCAAATGAGATCCGCCATGCGTGTGAGATCGGCATGGATTTCAGTGCGTTTTCGGTCTTGAAAAAATACGAAGCCAAACATCGCCGCATAGCGCGGCCGCTCTATCTGGGGACAAACGCGCTGGTGCGCCTGTTCACCGATACCCGCCCGCCGGCGCGGATTTTGCGCGGTGCAGCTTTGCGGATCGGAAATTTGTTGCCCCCCGTTAAAGACCGGATACTGCAACAATTAACCAAGATTGAAGCACGGGTTGGATAATATTTGCCACTAGATTTTAGGTAAAAACTGCCCGTCCAGCGAGATCAGAAAATCTTGTATTTTTTCGGTAACCGGACTTATGCGCACACCACTTGGACGCACCAGAAACCACTGACGTATTATTGGCAGGCCGGGCATCGTAATCGTTTTGATGCGGTTTTCAATAAGGGCATCGGTAACCGTATGGGCCGAAATCAGGGCGATGCCAAGACCGGCAATCACCGCCTGTTTGATGGTTTCATTGGTGTTGAATTCAATTTTATCATAGGTGCGGCCTTCGCCGATGCGATCCAGATAGCGTTCCATCAAAATGCGGGTGCCGGAACCGGTTTCGCGCAAAATGAAGGTCTCATCCAGCAATGTGGCAGGCAAAATGTCGCAGGCTGACACAAGCGGATGGTCGGGCGGGGCGATCAAAATATGCGGATGCTCCCCGAGTGCTGTGGATTCCACCATCGGATAACGCGGAGGGCGGCCCATGATTGCCAGGTCAATCGAGGCATCCTCAAGGGCCGAAATTATGCGGTGCCGATTGCCAATTGTCAGGTCAACACGGATATCGGGCAGGGTAGTTTTAGCCAAGGCAACGAGGTTGGGCGCAAAGTATTTTCCGGTGCTGACAACACCAAGGGAAACACGACCTGATTTACCGGCATTGATCGAATCTATGCTTTTATAACAATGGTCTAGGGCGGATTCAATTTGGGCGACTGTGGCCAGAACCTGCTGTCCCTGCGGCGTTATTAATCCTTTGCCATCACTGGCACGAACCAAAAGTTTTGCCCCGATATTGGTCTCCAGATGTTTTAACTGCATAGAGACGGCGGGCACTGTAAGGTTCAGCATATCGGCGGCAGATGTGATGGAGCCACGGGCATTAACGGCGGCCAGCGCGCGCAGCTGTTTTAGGGTTATGGCATCTATACGAGACATAAAATTAATTTAACACAACAAAGATATTATTCAATTTCCTTTTTGTAACTTTCTGTCAAATACATATCCAACCACATGACCGGAGCCACTTTATGACCGAGCATACCCATCTGAAAGACACAACCGCTATACCAGCCGCTTTGATGCCGGTGATGCTGGCCTTGTGTGATGTCTCGGAAAAGCTGGCGCAAACCATCGCCGATGGGTCGTTGGCCGGTGATCTGGGGGCTGCGGTTGGCACCAATCTTGGTGGCGATGGGCAAAAAGCGCTGGATGTGCTGGCTGATGATGCCTATGCGGCGGCGCTAAAAGATACGGCGGTGCGTTGGTATGCCTCGGAAGAACAAGACGAGGTGGTGGCGCTGAACCCCGCGGGTGATTTGGCCTTGGCGATTGATCCGCTGGATGGCTCGAGCAACATTGATGTGAACGTATCCATCGGCATGATTTTTTCGATTTTCCCCGCAGCTTCTGATGCAAATACCAGTTTTTTGCGGCCTGCGCGCGAACAAATTGCCGGTGGGTATTTTATTTTTGGACCACAATGCGGGCTGGTTGTGACTTTCGGGGATGGCACGATGCAGTTCACCATGGACAGTCGCACACGGCAGTTTTTGTTGGTGGAACGACGGGTGCAGATTCCGGTGGAATCGTCTGAATATGCAATTAATGCATCGAACTATCGCCATTGGCCGCGGCCGATTCAGGCGTTTATTGACGATTGTGTTGACGGCACAGATGGCCCGCGTGGGCGCAATTTCAACATGCGGTGGATTGCGTCTTTGGTGGCCGAAACCCACCGGATTTTATCGCGTGGCGGTATTTTTCTCTATCCCGGTGACAAGCGCGAGGGCTATGCACGCGGGCGGTTGCGCATGGTTTATGAATGCGCGCCGATTGCCTTTCTTATTGAACAGGCGGGCGGCAAAGCCACGGATGCGCTTGACCCAATTTTGGATCAACAGGCGAAAGAATTACACGCCCGAACCCCGTTTGTTTTTGGTTCTGCCAGTAAAGTGGACAAAGTTACGACCTATAATGACCTCCCTGAAAATGAAACCTCGGCCCTGTTTGGCAAACGCGGCCTTTTTCGCGGTTAATAAGGAATTTTGACATGAGCACCAAGCATCCTATCATCTCGGTTACCGGCTCTTCGGGCGCGGGCACATCTACGGTTAAGGCGACATTTGACCAGATTTTCCGCCGCGAAAATATCACAGCGGTTTCGATCGAGGGTGATGCGTTTCACCGCTATAATCGCGTTGATATGAAGGCGGAACTGGATAAAAGAATGGCGGCGGGCGACCATAGTTTCAGCCATTTTAGTCTGGATGCCAACGAGCTGGGTGCGCTGGAACAGGTGTTTCGCACCTACGGCGAGACCGGCAAGGGTAAAACCCGATACTATGTGCATAGTGACGCCGAAGCGACTGCATTAGGCACGCCGTCGGGGACGTTCACGGATTGGGCGGATTTCAAAGATGGTTCGGACCTGTTGTTCTATGAGGGTCTGCATGGTGCGGTTAACCAAGACGGGATCAACGTGGCGGGGTGTGCGGATCTAAAAATCGGTGTGGTGCCGGTGATTAATCTTGAATGGATCCAGAAAATGCACCGCGATCGCGATGTGCGCGGCTACTCAACCGAGGCAATAACGGATGTGATTTTGCGGCGTATGGATGCTTATGTGAAATGCATAACACCGCAGTTCAGCCAGACGGACATCAATTTTCAGCGCGTACCAGTGGTGGATACCTCAAACCCGTTTATCGCACGTGCCATTCCGACGCTCGACGAAAGTCTGGTGGTGATCCGGTTCAAAAACCCACGTGGCATAGATTTTCCCTATCTTACCAATATGATAGACGGTTCCTGGATGAGCCGTGCCAATTCGGTTGTGGTGCCCGGTGGCAAGATGGATTTGGCGATGCAACTGATCCTGACACCGCTTATTTTGCGTCTCGCAGAGCATTCCCGTCGCACGTAAGGAGAGCTGGATATGAACATAGAAACCAACATGGCAAACGCATTGCGGGCATTGGCGATGGATGCGGTTCAGGCGGCTAACTCTGGCCATCCGGGGATGCCGATGGGCATGGCGGACGTCGCGGCGGTGCTGTTCAACCGGTTTATCAATATTGACCCAAGTGCGCCGAAATGGCCCGACAGGGACCGGTTTGTTTTGTCGGCGGGGCATGGCTCGATGCTGCTCTATGGTATCAACCATTTGCTGGGCTACAGCGATATGGATATGGCGCAAATCAGGAATTTTCGCCAAATGGGTTATCGCACTGCCGGACACCCGGAATACGGCCATGCAATGGGGATTGAAACCACCACCGGCCCGCTGGGACAGGGGATTGCCACCGCCGTTGGCATGGCCTTGGGCGAGCGGATGCAAAACGCGCGGTTTGGCGATGAGATGGTGGACCATTGGACGTATGTCATTGCCGGTGATGGTTGTCTGATGGAAGGCATCAGCCACGAGGCAATTGACATGGCCGGACATCTGGGTTTGGGGCGGTTGGTTGTGCTGTGGGATGATAATGCGATCACCATTGACGGGGGCACGGATTTGTCGACCTCTACTGATCAGCCCGCGCGGTTTGGTGCCAGCGGTTGGCAGGTAATATCGGTGGATGGCCATGATAACGAGGCAATTGCGGCTGCGTTGAACGAGGCGAGCTCGGATAAGACGCGCCCGACCCTGATCGCATGTAAAACCACGATTGGTTACGGTGCGCCCAATAAACAAGGCACTTCGTCAGTACATGGCGCGCCGCTGGGAGATGCAGAAATTGCCCTGACACGCGCGGCGCTGGGCTGGTCACATGCAGCATTTACGATCCCTGATGATGTTTATGAAAACTGGCACAACATCGCAAAACGTGGAAAAGCGGCGCGTGAGACTTGGGAAACCAGGGCCAAAGCAAGCCCCGCATCCAGCGCATTTTTTGCAAGCCAAGACGGTTCATCGCGCGCCGCCCTAAAGGCAGCGATTGCGGCTTATAAGGAACAACTATCCGCGGATATGCCAAAGGTTGCAACCCGCAAAGCCTCACAGATGGCCTTGGAAATAGTGAATGCGGTGGTGCCTAACATGGTTGGCGGCTCGGCGGATTTAACGGGGTCAAACCTGACGCTGACATCTGGTATGTCCGGTGTTTCCAAGGGCAATTACGGCGGTGATTACATCTATTACGGGGTGCGCGAACATGCCATGGCTGCGGTGATGAACGGGCTTTATTTGCACGGTGGCTTTATCCCTTATGGCGGCACGTTTTTGGCCTTTGCGGATTACTGCCGCGGTGCAATCCGCCTGTCTGCGTTGATGGGTGTGCCGGTTACATATGTGATGACCCACGATTCCATCGGCTTGGGTGAAGACGGGCCAACACATCAGCCGGTTGAACAGCTGGCAAGCCTGCGGGCCATGCCAAACATTAATGTTTTTCGCCCCGCTGACGCTGTGGAAACTGCCGAGGCCTGGGAAATTGCGGTTATGTCTGATGCTACGCCCTCACTGCTGGCGTTATCGCGGCAAGGTTTACCGACGTTGCGCGCAAACCACACCAGCGAAAACCTGACGGCCAGAGGGGCTTATGTATTGCGCAAAACCGATGGGGCGCGGGATGTGACCTTGATCGCGACGGGTTCCGAGGTGGAAATTGCCATGAATGCAGCAGACATTCTGGCACGCGAAGGCATAAAGGCAGCCGTTGTCTCAGCCCCGTGTTTTGAGCTGTTTGCCATGCAATCGGCGGATTATCGCAAAACCACGCTGGGGAATGCCCCGCGCGTTGGTATTGAGGCGATGATTGAACAGGGTTGGGGCAAGATGCTGGGTGACAATTCTGCATTTATTGGTATGACTGGTTTTGGAGCTTCGGCACCTGCCGACCAGCTTTACGAAAAATTTGGAATTACCGCAGATCGGGTCGCACAGGCTGCCCGCGATTTGTTGGCAAATTAGAGGGAATATTACCATGACAATCAAAGTAGGTATCAACGGGTTTGGCCGCATTGGCCGCAACGTATTACGCGCAATCATTGAATCTGGGCGCACGGATATTGAGGTTGTGGCAATCAACGACCTCGGGCCAGTAGAAATGAACGCACATTTGCTGCGCTTTGACAGTGTGCACGGGCGGTTTCCGGCGACGGTTATCGTTGATGGTGACACCATTGATGTTGGCACCGGCCCGATTACAGTGACGGCGGAACGCGACCCGGCTAAATTGCCGTGGGGGGATGTGGATATTGCGCTGGAATGCACCGGGTTTTTCACCAAACGTGAAGATGCGGCGAAACATCTGGAGAACGGCTCCAAACGCGTGCTGATCTCGGCCCCGGGGGCGGGTGCGGACCAGACGATTGTCTATGGTGTAAACCACGATATTCTAAGCGCGGCGGATACCGTAGTTTCCAACGCATCCTGCACCACTAATTGTCTGGCACCGGTGGTTAAGGTGATCAACGATACGATCGGGATTGACCACGGGTTCATGACCACAATCCATTCTTACACGGGCGATCAACCGACGCTCGATGCGATGCACAAGGATTTTTATCGCGCGCGTGCGGCGGCATTATCCATGATCCCGACATCGACAGGGGCGGCCAAGGCTGTTGGGTTGGTTTTACCGGAAATGGATGGCAAGATGGACGGTGTGGCTATCCGGGTGCCGACCCCGAATGTCTCGGTTGTGGATCTGAAATTTACCGCAAAACGCACCACAACGGTTGAAGAGATCAACGCTGCAATCCGTGTGGCGGCTGACGGCCCGATGAAGGGCGTGCTGGGGTATACGGATCAGCCGAATGTGTCGATTGATTTTAACCATGATCCGCATTCGAGCACCTTTCACATGGATCAGACCAAAGTTCAGGCGGGCACCTCGGCGCGTATTCTGACATGGTACGATAATGAGTGGGGGTTCTCTAATCGTATGGCCGATACGGCTGTGGCGATGGGGGCGTTTTTGTGAATGACTTCAACGTCATAAACAGTTTGGGTGTGGCCGGGCAGCGTCTTGTTGTCCGGGCCGATCTGAATGCCCCGGTTCAGGGTGGCAAGGTTTCTGATGCCACCCGCATCACGCGGTTTGCAGCGGGGATCAAGCCGCTGCTGGCGGCGGGGGCACGTCTTGTTGTGCTGTCACATTTTGGCCGTCCAAAGGGTGCACGCAACATGGATTTCACGCTTGCACCGATTGTTCCGGCACTGGCTAAGGCCCTTGGCCAGCCGGTTAGCTTTGCTGAGGATTGCATAGGTGCAGCGGCAGTGCAGGCGTCTGAAAACTTAGGCGATGGGCAGGTTTTATTGTGTGAAAACCTGCGATTCCACGCGGGCGAAGAGGCTAATGACCCCGGGTTTGCCGCTGAACTGGCCAAGCTCGGCGATGTTTATGTGAATGACGCTTTTTCAGCGGCGCACCGCGCGCATGCCTCGACGGCGGCCATCACGACGTTGCTACCAGCCTTTGCCGGCCCCTTGATGGCCGGGGAAATCGCGGCGCTTACCGCAGCGCTCGAAGACCCGAAACGCCCTGCCGTTGCTGTGGTTGGCGGCGCCAAGGTGTCCAGCAAAATCGCGGTTCTGAAAAATCTTGTTCGCAAGGTTGATATGGTGGTTGTAGGTGGCGGTATGGCCAATACATTCATGCTGGCTGATGGGTACCCGATTGGTAAATCATTATGTGAGGCTGATCAGGTGCCAACCGTGCATGAAATCCGCGCACTGGCGGCGGATGCCGGGTGCAAGATTATCCTGCCGGTTGACGTGGTTTGCGCCTATGATTTTGCGCCCAACGCCAAAAGTATCACCACTGATCTGGATGGTTGTCCGGATGATGCGATGATTTTGGATGCTGGTCCCAAGTCAGTCGCAGTGATTTCCGAAATTTTTGCAAATGCCAAAACCATTCTCTGGAATGGCCCGATGGGTGCGTTTGAGATGGCACCGTTTGAGATGGCAACCGTTGCATTGGCGCGTAAAGCTGCCGCACTGACACGTTCTGGCACGCTGGCCTCGATTGCGGGCGGCGGAGATACGGTTGCGGCGTTGAATGTTGCCGGTGTCGCCCAAGATTTCACCTATGTTTCCACCGCCGGTGGCGCATTTCTTGAGTGGCTGGAGGGCAAGGAATTGCCAGCAATAGCCGCACTTCGCCGCGCTGCGGTAACCTAAAAGGATTAGATCAATGGCCCTGATAACCCTTCGTCAATTGCTGGATCACGCTGCTGAAAATGACTATGGCATGCCAGCGTTTAACATCAATAATATGGAACAGGGCCTTGCGATCATGCGTGCCGCCGAGAAAACCAATGCGCCGGTGATTTTGCAGGCTAGCCGTGGCGCACGTTCTTATGCCGGTGATATCATGTTACGACATATGATCCAGGCTTTGGCTGAAATGCACCCTGATATCCCGATCTGCATGCATCAGGACCACGGTAACAATGAACAAACCTGCTCATCGGCAATCCGGCATGGTTTTACGTCCGTTATGATGGACGGGTCACTGCACGCGGATATGAAAACCCCGGCTGATTTCGCCTATAATGTCGATATTTCCGAACGTGTGTCGCGTATGGCGCATTGGGTTGGGGCGAGCGTTGAAGGGGAACTGGGGGTTCTTGGATCCCTTGAAACCGGCGAAGCGGCCGAGGAAGATGGCTCTGGCGCTGTTGGTAAATTGTCGATGGAACAGTTGCTGACAGATCCCGATGAAGCGGCAGATTTTGTGAAAAAAACCAAAGTGGACGCGCTGGCGATTGCTTGTGGCACCTCGCACGGGGCGTATAAATTCAGCGCTAAGCCAACCGGTGACACGCTGGCGATGGAACGCATTGAGGCCATTCACGCTAAAATACCTGATGTGCATCTGGTCATGCACGGCTCCAGCTCTGTGCCGCAATATCTGCAAGATTTGATCAATGAAAATGGCGGCGAAATGGCCCAAACCTACGGCGTGCCGGTTGAAGAGATTGAGCGCGGCATCAAATCGGGTGTGCGCAAGGTCAATATTGATACCGATAATCGCATGGCACTGACCGGGACGTTTCGCAAAGTGGCCAAGGACAATCCGTCCGAATTTGACCCACGTAAATTCATGATCCCGGCGATGGCCGAGATGGAAAAGCTGTGCGTTGATCGTTTTGAACGCTTCGGGGCGGCGGGGCATGCGGGTAAAATCAAGGTCATCCCACTGGATGATATGGCGCGCCGCTACGCCGACGGGTCGCTTTGATCCGGTAACAAGATAGCCAAGCCCGAGCTGCTAAAATGGTGGCTCATAACATAGATTTTCGCGATTTCACTTCGCGAGACGATACCGCTTTGCCAATTTGCAAGGCTAACCTTAGGAGACCAGAAATGGATCAATCGAACCGTTATGCCGACCTGTCATTGACAGAAGAAAACCTTATTGCCGGGGGCAAACATGTGCTTGTCGTCTACGTCATGAAACCCAAAGCTGGGTTTGGCGGGTATCTGGAAACGGCGGCACATTTCGCAGCGGAAAGCTCTACCGGGACCAATGTGGCCGTGTCTACAACCGATGATTTCACGTGCGGCGTTGATGCATTGGTCTATGAAATTGATGAGGCTAAAAACCTGATGAAGATCGCCTATCCGACGGATTTATTTGATCGCAATATCACCGACGGACGCGCGATGCTGGCCAGTTTTTTGACGCTGTGCATTGGCAATAATCAGGGTATGGGCGATGTCGAACACGCCAAAATCCATGATTTTTATGTGCCACCTGCGTATCTACGCCTGTTTGACGGCCCTAGCACGACGATCAAGGATTTGTGGAATGTTCTGGGGCGCTCACATGTGGATGGCGGCTTTATTGTTGGCACTATTATCAAGCCAAAACTGGGCCTGCGTCCAAAACCTTTTGCCAATGCGTGCTATGGTTTCTGGCTGGGCGGGGATTTCATCAAGAACGATGAGCCCCAAGGCAATCAGGTGTTTGCACCGCTGAAAGAGACCATCACACTGGTCGCCGACGCAATGAAGCGGGCACAGGATGAAACCGGCGAGGCCAAGCTGTTTTCGGCCAATATCACGGCGGATGATCATTATGAGATGCTGGCGCGCGGTGAATATATTCTGGAAACCTTCGGCGAAAATGCCAACCACGTCGCGTTTCTGGTTGACGGATATGTGGCGGGGCCAGCCGCGATCACCACGGCGCGGCGCACCTTTCCCAACCAATATCTGCATTATCATCGCGCGGGCCACGGGGCGGTGACCAGCCCAAGCGCGATGCGCGGTTATACGGCGTTTGTTTTGTCAAAAATGGCGCGGATGCAAGGGGCCTCGGGTATTCATACCGGCACCATGGGTTTTGGGAAAATGGAAGGTGAGGCCGCAGACAAGTTGATGGCCTATATGATCACGGATGACAGCGCCGATGGTCCGTATTTCCATCAGGAATGGGCGGGCATGGGGTCGACCACACCGATTATTTCGGGGGGGATGAATGCGCTACGGATGCCGGGATTTTTTGAAAACCTCGGGCATTCAAACCTGATCCTAACCGCCGGTGGTGGCGCGTTTGGCCATATTGATGGTGCGGCTGAGGGTGCAAAATCGCTGCGACAAGCCGAACAATGCTGGAAAGAAGGCGCTGATCCGATCGAGTTTGCCAAGGATCACAAGCAGTTCGCCCGTGCATTTGAAAGCTTCCCCAGCGATGCCGACAGCATCTTTCCCGGCTGGCGCGAAGCCTTGCGCATTAATGCGAAATAAGCAAAACAGGAGCGCGGGATCATCCGCGCCCCTGATACCCCACCCAAGGAGCTGCCCATGACCTTTACCCGCGACATTAAAATCGCCCCGTCAATCCTTTCGGCAGATTTTGCCAATCTTGGCGCAGAAATTCGTGCGGTCGAGGATCAGGGCTGCGACTGGATCCATGTTGACCCGATGGACGGGCATTTTGTGCCAAACCTGACCATCGGCCCGAACGTCGTGGCCGCAATCCGCCCACATGTGAAAACATTTATGGATGTGCATCTGATGATTGCGCCTGCTGATCCGTATATAGAGGCTTTTGCCAAGGCCGGCGCTGATATGATCACGGTGCATGCCGAGGCAGGCCCGCATTTGCATCGCTCGCTGCAGCTGGTGCGCTCTTTTGGCAAAAAGGCCGGTGTTGCGCTGAATGTCACGACGCCGATTGCTACGGTTGCGCATATTCTGGACAGTATCGATATGATCCTGATTATGACGATTAACCCCGGTTTTGGCGGCCAGAAATTTATTGCCTCGATGGTAGAGAAAATCGCGCAAACCCGTGCAATGATTGGGGATCGCCCGATTCATATTCAGGTGGATGGCGGCATTACGCCTGACACTGCACCACTTGTGGCCGCAGCCGGGGCGGATGTGCTGGTGGCGGGTTCAGCGGTGTTTAATGGCGGGACTGTTAAAACCGCGTCTGTTTATGGCGATAACATCCGCGCGCTTCGCATGGCCGCCACGGCTGCGCAGAAATAACGGAAAGGGAATATCATGGCTGTTGCGACACTCGTTTGCGATTTTGGCTGGCAAGCACCTGAATTTACGTTGAAAAACGTGGATGGTGAAATGATAACCCGTAACGATATTATGGGCAAAAACGGTATGTTGGTGATGTTTATCTGCAACCATTGCCCCTATGTGAAATCCATTTTGGACCGGATAATCCGTGATACGACTGATTTGCGGGCGTTGGGGTTGGGTGTCGTGGCGATCAATGCCAATAATGCGGCGGATTATCCTGAGGATTCATTTGAGGCGATGCAGGAAATAGCGGCGGCAAAGGATTTTCCGTTTCTCTATCTGCACGATGAAACCCAAGCGGTGGCCAAAGCTTACGGTGCTGCGTGTACGCCGGATTTCTTTGGTTTTGATGTCAAGGGTGGGCTGCAATATCGCGGGCGGCTCGATGCATCTGGCCGTGTGGCCATTGAAGGCGCGCGCCGGGATTTGTTTTTGGCGATGAAACAGGTAGCTGAGACAGGTAAAGGGCCGGTAGAACAGGTGGCCTCAATGGGGTGCTCCATCAAATGGAAATCCCCTTGAGACGCGCGGTTATCTTCGATCTGGACGGAACCCTGTGTGATTCCGTGCCGGATATTCACCGGGTAACGAATGTTTTGCTGGCTTCACTCGAGGCACAACCTTTGCCTTTGGGTTTGGTTAAAACCTTTATCGGCAACGGTATCCCCAAGCTGGTGGAGCGCGTGATGAAAGCCGCAGACATTGCACACACGCCCGCGAGGCACACCGATTTAAGTGCAGAGTTTGCCCGTATATACGCTGAAAATCCGGCTTTGAAAACAATATGTTATCCCGGTGTGCATGCGGCTCTGGATAACCTGAAATCCGGTGGTTATGCCTTGGGCGTTTGCACGAACAAGGCGTATAACATTACGCTGCAAATACTCAAAAACCTGAATTTAGGCGAATATTTCGACGTTGTCATTGGTGGAGACAGCCTGCCAACCCATAAACCTGATCCGGCGATGTTGCATGCCTGCGTGCAAGCGCTGGGCGCGGATGGTGTCTGGTATGTCGGCGATAGCGAGATCGATGCGCAAACAGCCGAAGCGGCGGGTATCCGGTTTGCGCTATTCACCGAGGGCTATCGCAAAACACCTGTCGATATGATCACCCATGACGCGCATTTCAGTACATTTTTCGATCTGCCGATAGCCAGGGCGAATCAATAGCTGTAATAGCAAAAATTAGATATCGAAGCATCATAAAACACGCAATGGTTGTAGTGCTTTAACCACAAGAATTCTACAAAAGATTTAGCGAAAACTTTTATTGAATTGTGTCTGTTTTATGTAACACTCTGACAGTTAGGATATGAATATCTTATAACTGTTTGATAAAAATACAAAATTTAAAAATACGCACTGTGGGTTTTTGGCTTAAACCGGCTATTAATATTTGATAGACTGCGAATTTCTTGTGAATACACAATAGGTTGATCGAATCTATGTGGAGATTCACATTAAAATCATGTTATTGCTTAAAGTAAGTTCATCTGCTATACGAAACCGTCGCTTGGTGGGGAATTTGCAAGCGGGTGTGTGCTACTTACGTGGTGTGAATGTATGTTGAGAATAAAGTTTTTCTAAACATGCATTTTATATACAGACGTAAATGGTCTGGTGAATTTGCCGAGTCCATACGCTCTATTGAGGGATTGAAAATGAAGAATTTACTGCCTAACCGCTTTTCAAAAGATGAGCATGGCTCCATCACAGCATTTATCCTTGTATTATTCTTGATAATGGTTGTCGGCGGCGGCATGGCTGTCGATTTCATGCGTCATGAAACTGAACGCGCAGCGTTGCAAGATGCCATGGACCGCGGTGTTTTGTCAGCCGCATCGTTCACTCGTCAGTTTGAAGAAGGCACAGTCACACAGGCTGAAGAGGAGCAATATGTTGAAGACCTAGTTGTTTCCTATCTTCGCTCGAACACTCTGGTACAACGCGATATAGATTTTAATATAGATCTGGATCTTCAGGACAATTCACGGCGTGTGAAAATTGCTGGTGAATATGATATTAAAACCTTCTTTTTGCGCATTATTAATATACCCACATTAACGGTCAAAGCCTATTCAACAGCCGAGACCAAACGCAGTGAAGTTGAGATATCTTTGATCTTGGATAATTCCGGTTCAATGATTCAAGTAATTGACGCCGATCCTACCTTCCCTAATGGCGCGAGAAAGTCCAAGATGGATGTGTTGAAAGTGGCGGCAAAAGAATTTATCGATATTATGATAAATGAAGAGTCGATAGATCATACCGCTATCTCTATTATTCCCTTTTCCTCTTCGACGAATGCCGGGTCGGTTCTTGCATCCAAGTATCCAAACCTGGATCAGTGGCACAATAAATCATATTGCTTTGAATTCAGAGGTGGGGATTTCGTCGTGAATGCTGCCAATATGGGGATATCCCCGGATGACAACTATAGGCAAGAGCAGCATTTTTTCAGTGTTGATAGGTTTGTTGACTACGACCCTATCACAGGTGCACAGTTGCCGGCTGATCAACCACTGATCGGTTATAGTTATAAGGTGACCAAAGGTGGTGTCGCTTTTGCGCCCCCCACGCCCCAATGTCCTAACGCTGAAATACTTCCTTTATCAAATAATAAGGTGGCATTGGGTGCCGCGATCGACAATATGCAAGCCGCAGGTTCAACGGCCTCATGGACGGGTATGAAATGGGGCATTGCCCTGCTTGACCCCAAGACCCAGCCAATTGTCAGAAGTTTAGTTATTGATAACGTTATTGATCCATTATTCCAGAACAGACCAGCGGCGTGGGACGATGAAGATGCAGCAAAGTTTATCATCCTAATGACAGATGGCAAGAATACCCGTCATGTAAGGATGCGCAATGGTAGCTATAACATGTCCCCCGGTGGTTGGAAAAGCCAGGCCAATGCAGATTATTGGGACATTAGCAATTGGACGTGGGGCTGGAATTCGCTACGTGAAGATAAGGATGAAAATATTGTTCCGGGGTGGGATTATGAATACAATGGTCAACATGAAGACACGCCACCTGTATTTGTGTGGAAAGACTACAATGACGGATCTTTTGCTGTTAATACAGCCACAGGGGATAAAAGGTTGGATGCATTGTGTGCTGCTGCAAAATCCGCTATTCTAGGCGCAAAGGGAGAACACATTGTCATCTATACGATCGGGTTTGACGTGGAGGTGGGTTCTAACCCTTATAAAAAAATGCAGGATTGCGCATCCAGTAAAAGCAAGTTCTACCATGTTACGGGCACTAATCTTCGCGATGCCTTTATAGAGATTGCCGCTTCGATCGAGAAACTGCGGTTGGTTGATTGATGTATATTCTGCATAAAATATCAGCCTTCCAGCGCTGTGAATCTGGCGCAGCAACAGTAGAATTTGTGCTTATTGCGCCGACATTGCTTTGGCTCGTATTCTCTGTGTTTGAAGCGGGCTGGATCATGACTCAACAAACCATGTTGGCGCGCGGTTTAAATATGGCCATCCGTGATTTACGGCTGGGACGCATTGAAGACCCTACGCATGATAAAGTTAAGAACCGCGTTTGTAACCGCGCACGTATCTTAAGAGATTGCCAAGCTTCCATTCATATGGAATTGCAACCTATAAATAAAGAAACCGGCATTCCAAAGACTACAGTTAGTTGCGTTGATCGTACTGGTGATATCACACCTGTTGAAAACTTTTCGGAGGGTTCTTACAGTGACCTTATGTTTGTACGGGTGTGCGTTGTTGTTAAACCATTGTTGCCAGGCATGGGGCTTGGCGCTGATTTAACCAAAGATGCGTCGGGCAGGTTTTCATTAGTAGCATATTCTGCATTCATGAAAGAGCCGGGATAATATGTTTGTAAATCATATATACAAGAGTGTTGTAGAATTTAAACAGGACGAACGTGCCACCATTACGCTTGAGTTTGTCGTTACTCTGCCCTTGTTGGTTTTTTGGTTTATTGGCAGCATCGTCTTTTTTGATGCCTTTAAAAAGCGTGGGCAGGTTGTATATGCGAATGCTACAATCGCTGATATTATTTCACGCGGCTCTGAGATGGGTCAAGAGGATATGGACAATTTTCAGTTGTTACAGACAGCACTCTTGCCAAGAACCTCTGGTGGATGGATGCGTGTAACAAGCGTTAAATTTTTAATAAATGACCCTGATGATGACAACGATGATGAATTCAGGGTTATTTGGTCAAAAGTAACCGGTGCAGGCCATCGCCCATTAGAAAACGCGGATGACGATGCAGATGATGATGACTTGCTTATACCGATAGAAATACTGCCAAATATGGACAATACCGAAGAAGTTATGCTTGTTGAGGCCTATGTGCCATATGTTCCTATCGCCGATTGGGTAGGTATCACTGCAAAGACCTGGTCTGACAGAGTCATTATCAGCCCACGTTATGAAACCAGAATTTCGTGGATTGACTAATAATATATCCTGCATTTGCTTTGCCATGAGTTTTCTTGTAGGCATCGGTTCATGATCAGAGTTTTTGATATAGATGACCATACGCGCTCGCCATGGCGGTTTCATGGCTTGGTTTTGATGCATGCCGTCAACACTTAAGCTTGGCCATCCACTCTCGATTGAAAATCACCTAGCCACACGAGAACACAATGACTAACCCCAAAACCCTTTACGATAAAATATGGGACGCCCATGTTGTTTCCCGGGACGATGATGGCACCTGCCTGCTGTATGTTGACCGCCATCTAGTACACGAAGTCACCAGCCCACAAGCCTTTGAGGGTTTGCGTGCTGCCGGGCGCAAGGTGCACGCACCGGACAAAACCATCGCCGTGCCAGATCACAACGTTCCCACAACGCTAGATCGTGTCGATGGGGTCGTCAAAAATCAAGAATCCCGTATTCAATTGGAAGCATTGGATAAAAATGCCCGCGAGTTTGGTTTACATTACTATCCCGTGACCGACGTGCGCCAAGGCGTGGTGCATATTGTTGGTCCCGAACAAGGTTGGACGTTGCCCGGCATGACCGTTGTTTGCGGCGACAGCCACACCGCCACCCACGGCGCGTTTGGGGCAATTGCGCATGGGATTGGCACATCCGAAGTTGAACATGTTTTGGCCACACAAACCCTGATTCAGTCCAAATCAAAAAATATGAAGGTCGAAATCACCGGCAAACTGGTACCTGGCGTTACCGCCAAAGACATCACCATGACCGTGATCGGCCTGACCGGCACGGCTGGTGGCACTGGCTATGTGATCGAATACTGCGGCGAGGCCATCCGGAATTTATCGATGGAGGGTCGCATGACCGGCTGCAACATGGCGCTCGAGGGGGGCGCGCGCGCTGGCCTGATCGCCCCTGATGAAAAGACCGTTGCATATGTCAAAGGCCGCCCGCAGGCCCCAAAGGGCGACAATTGGGAACTGGCCATGGAAAACTGGAAAACCCTGTTTACTGATGAAGGCGCGCATTTTGACAAAACCCTAACCATAAAGGCCGAGGATATCGCCCCGGCTGTGACATGGGGCACCAGCCCCGAGGATGTTTTGCCGATCACCAGCACCGTGCCGCACCCCGAAGATTTTGAGGGTGGTAAGGTCGATGCAGCACGACGGTCGCTCGATTATATGGGCCTGACAGCAGGTATGAAACTGACGGATATTCAGATCGATACGGTGTTTGTGGGTTCTTGCACCAACGGGCGGATTGAGGATTTCCGCGCCGTTGCTGACATAGTTAAAGGCAAGAAAATCAAAGATGGTATGCGGGCGATTATTGTTCCCGGCTCTGGGCTTGTGCGCGCACAGGCTGAAGAGGAAGGCATCGCCCAGATTCTGATCGACGCGGGTTTTGAATGGCGCCTTGCCGGATGTTCCATGTGCCTTGCGATGAACCCCGACAAACTCGAGGCTGGCGAGCGCTGCGCTGCCACGACCAACCGCAACTTTGAGGGCCGTCAAGGTCGCGGCGGGCGCACGCATCTTGTGTCGCCGGCAATGGCGGCTGCAGCAGCGTTGACAGGGCATCTGACCGATGTCCGCGATCTGTAAGGAGTTCAAAATGGAAAAATTCACCAAAGTATCCGGCGTTGCGGTCCCGATGCCCCTTATCAATATCGACACGGACATGATCATTCCCAAGCTGTTCCTGAAAACAATCAAGCGCACAGGTTTGGGCAAAAATCTGTTCGACGAGATGCGATATGATGAAGACGGCAAGGAGATTGCGGATTTTATCTTGAATAAACCTGCCTATCGTAATGCTCAAATCATCATTGCAGGTGATAATTTTGGCTGTGGGTCATCGCGCGAACATGCGCCTTGGGCCTTGCTAGATTTCGGAATTCGTGTAGTAGTATCAACTAGTTTCGCTGATATCTTCTTTAATAATTGTTTTAAGAATGGTATCTTGCCAATAATATTGCCACAAGAAGACGTGGATAAGTTAATGTGTGATGCAGGGCGTGGGGCGAATGCAATACTGAGTGTGGATCTTGAAGCGCAGCATATTACTGGGCCTGATGGCGGAAAGATCGAGTTTGACGTTGATGCATTTAAGAAACACTGTTTGCTAAATGGGCTTGATGATATCGGGCTGACTATGCAAAAGTCAGGTGTTATTGACGCATTTGAAAAGGATTACAGGGCAGCTACACCCTGGATTTGAAACCTAACCTTTCGGGGTTAATTGATAAGTGGGGTTGGCATCAATGCGGTTATTTGGTGCAGTTTTCAGGGCATTTTGGGTCATGGCAGTTGTTGTGATCCCATCGCTGCTATTGCCTTCGGCATCGCAAGGTGCCGTCGAATTTTCGCTGATTATCGGCGGAATTATTGCTATGTTTACATTGTTTGAATATGGCACCCAAAGCCCGGGTTTCATCGATTTCAGGTTTGCTCCGCCCTATAATCGGTTTCGCGCTTTCACGATTGCCATTCAAATTATCGTAATAACACTGGTGTGCCGTGCCGTAGAATTGGGCCTCAATAATGCCACGGTTCTGGATTGGGCACAAAACCTCGCGGTTGTTCTCGATTTCAAATACAGCCCCGTTGCGAGTGCGATCAATTTGATTCTTGAGGGCGCCGGATTTTCCGATACTTCGGCCGTGTTGCTGGTTTACACCACATCCATAAGTTTTACGGTTGGCTTGGGTCTGACGTTATTATTCTCGGTGCTGCTTTGGGTATTCAAATGGCCGCTGGACCGGGAAAATTTTAATCTTTGGGTCAATATGCCAATGTTCCAACCCTCTGAGGGGGCCTCGGTGGCCAAGCGTTTGAAACGTGACGCTGTTATCAATCTGATCATGGGTATCGTGTTGATTTATGCCTTGCCATATATTCTTGTCTACGGGTTTGACTGGTTGTCACCGGATATTTTTGAGAGCAATCAGGTAATGATTTGGGTAACAGCGCTATGGGTTTTTGTTCCAAGTACGCTTTTGGCGCGCGCCGCAGCCATGCTAAAAATCGCCCGTATACTTTCGCATGTGCAAAATTGATGAAATATGGTGCAGCATAAATTCAGGTTTCTGCTGCTGGCTTTCTTTCTGATATCTGTTGTTGCGGCTTATGGAGACACGGTGCGCGTTGCCACCTTCAACGTCTCGCTGGCGCGTAAAGGGCCTGGATTGTTGTTAAAAGATATCATGTCCGGTAAGGATCAACAGGTTGATGCTCTGGTCGTGATTATTCAGCATACGCGCCCCGATATATTATTGTTAAATGAGTTTGACCACGATTATTCCGGCCTTGCGCTTAAGGCATTTTTGGAAATATTGGCGCAAGGAGATGCAGGTATTACGTACCCGCACAGTTTTGCAATTGCTGGAAATGCGGGGCAACCCTCGGGGCGTGATCTTGATAATGACGGCAGATCTGGTGAATGGGCCGATGCCCATGGCTTTGGGCGGTTTCCGGGCAATGGCAGCATGGCGCTTTTGTCGCGATTCCCTCTTGATCTGGATGCCGCTCGCAGTTTTGCACAGCATAACTGGATACCACCCATTGCTGGGTTTGGCCCGATGCGACTGTCGTCCAAATCTCATTGGGATGTTCCGGTTATCCTGCCAAATGCTCAGCGCCTGCATATCCTAGCCAGCCACCCCACGCCGCCGGTTTTTGACGGGCCAGAAGATCTGAACGGTTTGCGTAATGATGCCGAGATCGAGTTTTGGGTATCGTATTTGGATAAGTGGCCACAAGTTGATGACAGCGGCATATCCAAGCCCTTCGCGGGCAAGTATTTCGTTCTGTTGGGCGATTTAAACAATGATCCTGTCGATGGTGAGGGTTTGAAAGCTGCTCTTAGTGCATTGTTGCGCCATGTGTTGGTATCTGATCCTCAACAGCGTTCAGAAGGTGCCAAAAGGGCGGCGATTGCTCATGCCGGGGCAAATTTGGGCCAGTTAGGCGATCCTGCCACTGATACCGTCGATTGGGGGCCAAAAATTGGCAATATGCGGGTAGATTACGCGTTGCCTTCAGCGAACTTGAAGGTTTCCGACAGTGGTGTTTTTTGGCCAGCGCCAGAGGCTCCGTTTGCTGTAATTATCGGCAATGAACGTGAAGGAGCCACCAACCACCGCATGGTTTGGGTCGATATCGAGATCAATTAGATAACAGGGCAGGCCGTCACACCGTTTCGCGTCAGCAAGGCTTGCGCATCACCCTCAAGCACTAGGCATGATAGCGTGCGGCCAAACACAGCGCCAGTATCAATACCGATGCGATTACCCCGATTTTCGACAATTTTTGTCGGTGAATGCCCATGCACTACAGTAAATCCATGGTCAGCGCTTGAGGATAAAAACGGCTCTCGTATCCAGATGAGATCGCTTTTTACCTGCGATTCCAGTGCTACATCGGGGCGGATACCTGCGTGCACGAACAGATAACTGCCGATGCGGGTATAAAGTTCCAGAGATTGGAAAAATCGCAGATGTGGGTCGGGCAGAGCTGCAACAAAAGCGGCGTGTTTTTCAAGCGGGTTCTGGTGATCGGCGCCATTAATCCCATAAGAGCGCAGGGTTTCGGCCCCACCAGCTGCCTCATGCAACCAGTGGATTTTACTGACGTTTGGCCCATATGGCCTAAGCGGGGCGGCCGGAGTATCGCGATATATCAAAAGCATTTCATCGTGATTACCAAGTAAAACATGGGTTTTATGTGGTCCTGACTGCGCGGCCATCAGGTTTTCAATAACGCCGCGACTGTCGGCCCCACGATCAATATAATCACCAAGATAGACGATCACAGGGCTGGGGTGCGGGCGCGTGGCCAAATCATGCGTGATATGCGCCTGCACCTCCAAAAGCTGATCGAGACAGCCGTGGATGTCGCCAATTGCATAAATCCTGTGATCATTTGTGTGGTTTGTCATAGGCAACTCCGCTTGATATTACCTATGCATATCCGCTCAGGAAGGCAATAGTTGTGCTGTGATCTGCGAAAACGCGGTCGCTTTGAAATCGGGCAGCAACCTGGTCAGTTTGGCATTGTCCAGACTGTGTGGCGTATCCCAAAGATAGCGCATTTCGTGCATTTCGCGCGCCAGTCCCCAAACGGGCGATAGCAGGCGCATCATCGCCCATGGAAACCTTTTGAGCATCAGGGTTTGACCGCCGGCATGTTCCAGCGCAGTTTTGATTTCTATGGCGCTAAGTGTATGACCTTCAAAGGGAATATCCTCAAATCTTTCTAGAGAATTGCGCTGCTTAGCCAGCATTACCACAGCTCGCGCCATGTCTGGCAGATAGGCCCAAGCGTGCGCAATATCGGGGTTTCCGGGATAGATAAACCGGCCTTTGCGCAGATCTTTGGTCAGAAAATCAATGAAATTGTCGCTGGGATGCGCGTCGATGAAGTCTCCGGCGCGCAAAATAATGGTCTGGATACCGTGATCTTGCGCAGCACGGTGGTAAATGGCCTCCATCGCGATGCGGGCCTTGCCCTTTCTGGTTTGTGCGCGATGCGGTGTGTTTTCATCCCATTTTCCCGGTTGTGCGCCAAAATTATAGACATTCCCGGGCTGGATAATGGTTGCTCCGCTAGATTTGGCGGCGCCGATAACCGCGTTGGCGATTTTGGGCAGCTCCGTTGGCCAGTCTTTAAAATTCTGCGGATTCAACCCGTTTACAATTACATCGACCCCCTGCGCGGCGATATTCATATCGTCTGTACCACGGCGGAATTTGCGCACGTTCCAGCCTGCGGATGTAAAGGCGGCCACGCAATTTGCACCAAAACTGCCAGATGCGCCAAGAATTAAAACTGTGTTTTCCATGTTGTTCTCCTTAATGGGTACGCAGAATATAATGCGTTATTTGTGAATATGAATTGCCAAAATATGACGATATGCTATTCATTATTTAATGGATGGTAGATTAAAAAACCTAGACTGGACGCTCGTACAGGCGTTTGTGGCGGTGGCGGAAACAGGGTCGCTATCAGCTGCGGCACGACAGTTGGGCCAAAGCCAGCCAACCCTTGGTCGCCAGATCAGGGCGGTTGAAACAGCCTTTGGCAACAGCCTGTTTATCCGCCAACCGCGCGGGCTGTTGCTTAACGATACGGGTGCGGCACTACTGCCCATGGCACAGGAAATGCGCGATGCTGCAAGACGGCTGACGCTGATGGCGGCAGGGCAATCGACCAGCCTGAAAGGCGTGGTGCGCATTACCGCTTCTATGGTATTTTCGCAGTACTACCTACCTGAAATCATTGCACAAATTCGCCAAAAAGAACCACTGATCGAGATTGATCTTGTCCCCAGTGACAGCACCGAAAATCTGTTGTTTCGTGAGGCTGATATCGCCATTCGCATGTATCGCCCCACACAAGATGACGTGGTTGCGCGGAAATTAGGGGAGATCAAAACCGGTCTTTTTGCCAGTCGCGCTTATCTGGATCGTCGGGGTGAGCCACGTATAATCAACGACATGGGGCAGCATGATTTTGTCGGATTTGACCGCAGTAATTTGATCATCGATGCCATGCGTGGCTACGGAATTCCTGCGACGCGCGACAGTTTTCCGATACGTTGCGACCAGCAAGCGGTTTATTGGGAACTTGTGCGCGCGGGGTGCGGCATTGGCGGGATGCAAATCAAAATCGCGCAACGTGATCCGAATATGGTGCAGATCCTGACAGGGTTGGCGATGCAAAACATGCCGGTCTGGCTGGCAGCAACCAGCGTGTTGCGCCAAACGCCACGTATTCGGCGGGTCTATGATTTATTGGCCGCGGCGATTATTCCGATCTGCGATGCTTGACCCCGCGCCGCCAAACGGTTAGGCGATTTCTATCGCTTAGGACAAGGAATTACGACATGAGCACCCCATCCCTTCTTATTCTCGCCGGTGACGGCATCGGCCCCGAAGTTATGGATGAGGTCAAGAAAATCATCACCTGGTATGGCGATAAACGCGATCTGCATTTCGACGTATCCGAAGATCTGGTGGGTGGGGCAGCCTATGATGCGCATGGTGCGCCGCTTAGCGATGAAACCATGGTCAAGGCACAAGCGGTGGATGCCGTTTTGCTGGGGGCGGTTGGTGGTCCGGCCTATGATGATTTGGATTTCAGCGTCAAACCCGAACGTGGCTTGCTGCGTTTGCGCAAGGAAATGGATCTGTTTGCCAATCTGCGTCCAGCACAGTGTTTTGATGCGTTGGCCGATTTTTCATCTCTGAAAAAACACATCGTGGCGGGGTTGGATATCATGATCGTGCGCGAATTGACCTCCGGTTCCTATTTTGGTGAACCGCGCGGGATTTCTGATCTGCCAGATGGCCAACGTGTGGGCATCAATACCCAACGTTACACGACAAACGAAATTCGCCGGGTGGCGCGTGCGGCCTTTGAGCTGGCTAAAAAACGTGGCAATAAACTATGTTCTATGGAAAAAGCCAATGTGATGGAAAGCGGTATTTTATGGCGCGAAGAGGTCACTTGGGTCCATGAAAATGAATATCCCGAGGTTGAGCTTTCTCATATGTATGCCGATAATGGCGCGATGCAACTGGTGCGGGCACCCAAACAATTTGACGTGATTGTAACCGATAACCTGTTTGGCGATATTCTGTCTGATTGTGCTGCGATGCTGACCGGCAGCCTTGGCATGTTACCCTCGGCCAGTCTTGGGGTGCCGATGGAAAACGGGCGGCCAAAGGCGATGTATGAACCGGTGCATGGCTCGGCGCCAGATATTGCAGGGCAAGGTAAGGCCAACCCGATCGCCTGCATTTTGTCATTCGCAATGGCGTTGCGCTATTCTTTCGATCAAGGGGTTGAGGCCGAACGCCTAGAAGCCGCCATTCAAACGGTTCTGGCCAGCGGCGCACGTACCGGCGATTTGTTAGGCCCAGAGGGCGGCACGCCAATTTCAACTACGCAAATGGGTGGCGAGATTATCAAGGCGCTGGACGCAAGTCTTAGTTAAGGGTCCGGGAAAACCTCGCAGCCACTTTCGCTTATGGGGCCTTCAAAAACCGGGTAATCGGGTTTTGGGTCCATAATTGCTGGTTGAATATCGGTAATTTTATACATGCATGTATCGGATTCCTCTCTGCCGACCTGTTCGCCGTCTACATATATATCAATCCACGGACGCCCCTGATAGCCGATATGGCATGGCCCGTTTTCGGGGTGCGCCCCATCACCACAAGTGTCCTCGACAAGCGTATATTTGCGCAACCGTGGTAGATAAAACATCGTACCCGCCGGAAAATCGAGCATATTTGCGCCTGAAACGAACTTATGCCCGACCGCAAGGCTTACAGGATCGTCATATGTGCCACTGCCGGCGGCATAACTATGCATACGAGGGTGCGAGATCATCACTGTGCCCGGTGGGGTGTTATCCCAAAAACTATAGCCCGTCAGATAGACTTCAAACGTCTGTTCCTGCCCGTTTGGCACTGGTAATTCGACATTCTGCGCGCTTGTGCCGCTTATCCAAATAATCGATAAAATTCCAGCTAATAGCCAAGGGGATTGCCGGTTTTTGTCCATGATTATCGCTCCGTTATTCAGCCAGGGCTCCAGCCATATAATCAAGATGCCGTATTTAATCCAACCTGACAACTTAAAATTGTGGAAAATCCCAGCCGCATTGCCCCTATACAAACTAAGCCACACAAAGTAGAAGGCCGCAAACATGAAATGTTAGCAGTGCATTGATGATAAGGACTTTGGTCCCTCGGAGCACTACATTCCGAAAGATTTGAAATGACAGATATTACAGGCGTCCATCCGGCGCTGGCGCAGGCATTGCAAACACGTGGTTACGAAGTTTTGACCCCGGTACAACTGGCGATGCTGGCCCCTGAATTGTTAGATGCCGATATGCTGGTATCCGCCCAGACGGGCTCTGGCAAAACCGTTGCTTTTGGCATGGCGATTGCCCCGACCTTGTTGGGCAGCGCCGAGAAATTCCTTTATGCCGCCGCCCCCAAAGCGCTGGTAATTGCGCCCACGCGGGAACTGGCATTGCAGGTGAAACGTGAACTTGAATGGCTTTATGCCACGGCTGGCGCGCGCATTGCGTCTTGTGTCGGGGGCATGGATATCCGGGCGGAGCGCCGTACACTTGAACGCGGGGCGCATATCGTTGTTGGTACGCCGGGGCGGTTGCGCGATCATATTGAACGGCGCTCGTTGGACCTGTCGGAAATCCGCGCCGTGGTGTTGGATGAGGCGGATGAAATGCTGGATCTGGGGTTCAGGGATGAGCTGGAGTTTATTCTTGGTGCCGCCCCTCAGGATCGCCGCACCTTGATGTTCTCTGCGACCGTGCCACGCTCTATTGTGTCGTTAGCGGCGCGCTATCAAAAAGACGCGGTGCGTGTAGAGGTCTCCAAAGGCCGTGACCAACACGTAGATATAGCATACCGTGCCATGACGATTGCGCCCAATGATCAGGAAAATGGCCTGATCAATACGCTGCGGTTTTATGAGGCCAAAAACGCCATTGTTTTTTGCAATACCCGCGCCACTGTTAACCATATTACCGCCCGTCTGAACAACCGGGGCTTCAAGGTTGTGGCCCTGTCTGGCGAGTTGTCACAAAACGAACGCACCCACGCTTTGCAAGCCATGCGAGACGGGCGCGCACAGGTTTGTGTGGCCACAGACGTGGCGGCCCGCGGCATTGATCTGCCCAATCTGGAGCTGGTGATCCACGCTGATCTGCCAAAAAATCGTGAATCTTTGTTGCACCGATCCGGGCGTACCGGACGTGCGGGGCGCAAGGGGGTTAGCGTTTTGCTGGTGCCGTTTCGCTCCCGCAGGCGCACGGAACGTTTGCTGCAGGGTGCGAATATCGCGCCTGAATGGAGCAACCCGCCTTCGGCTGATGAGGTGCTAAAACGTGATGATGAACGCCTGCTGGCAGATCCGGTGATTGGTGAGGCGTTGAATGAAAATGATGCGGCTTTTGGTAAAAAACTGCTGGAACTGCACAGCGCGGAACAACTGGCCGGTGCACTCGTGCGGCTATTTCGCAAGGATAAATCCGCCCCCGAAGAGCTGCGTGACCCGGGCAAGTCTGATCCAAAATCCGAACGTGGTAGCAAGCCACGCGGGCGCAATGATTTTGAAAACGGGGTCTGGTTTTCACTATCGATTGGCCATAAACAAAAGGCAGAACCGCGCTGGTTGCTGCCAATGCTCGCCAAAAA
>CAYSAZ010000001.1:0-71460 GCA_964429065.1 uncultured Rhodobacterales bacterium | reverse complement strand
TGAAGGGCAATCAATGGCGCAAAGGAGTGATGATTTCAAAAAATGAGATCAAGCTACTGCAACATCGACTCCAGAACCCAATTCGATTGACTTAGGCAGATACAGCCGTAAGTGCTGAGTGATTACACAGTATCGCTGAAACCGCATTAAACCCCACACCACCACCATTAGCCGGGTATTTAATATCCGCTCTTAAGCTATCTGGGCTACCACACAAGGGTTGGCGAATATTACGAGGTTATAAAACCAGCATCCAGATCGCCACGCTGGCGAGGATAATGCTGAAAAGAAGGTTCAGTCGTCTGGCGCTTGTATCACCTCGGAACCTTTGGGAAATCACATCGCCAAGGGCTGACCACAGGGTGAATGCTACCAGATTGTTGAGGGTGAAAATACCGGTGATCAGAAGAACGGCGCCTGTGCCGTCTGTGCCGTTCAGGAACTGGGTAAACATCAGCGCGATAATCACATAGGCTTTGGGGTTGAGCAGAAGTAAAATTACACCATCGATAAATCCGGCCACCTGCGCCGTTTCTGCGCCTTTCAATGTGTCCGAGCGCAACATTTTCCATGCCAGCCATAAGACATAAACAGCACCCACCACTTTCAGCGCGACAAACATCTGCGCAAATTGTGCCATTGCCACAGCAAATCCCAACCCGATTGCCAGAGCCACGATGAAGGTCGCAATATGATAGCCAAAGTTCGCCCAAAGGGTTGCCCGAAAGCCAAAGCGCGCGCCGTTAGCAGCAAAAAACATATTCCCCGGCCCGGGGCTGTAGGCGAGCGGGAACAGAAATAGCAACAGGGCAAGGATTGTTTCGAGCATAGCGTGTCCTTTTAGGGCGGAAATACCGACATATCCCCTACCTCGCGACCCGTTTCTTGCGCATAGATATTACAAAATGAGATCCTCAGGGGTGGCGCGCGGCGCTAATATACAAATCGCCCCTCAGCAGCTACCTGTTTGCGCTCACACTTACCATTTTTATCCCTGCAAAAATAAGAGCCGCCCCAGCAGTTTTATTAATCAAATTAACAACCCAGCCTTTGACACCTCCCTTAATCAACCGCGCGCCGAGATATGCATAGGCCGAGTAGATAACACATTGCAGCAAAAACGCTGTTACCCACATGATCAGGAATTGCGGGGCGATGGGCCTGCCGACATCCAGAAACTGGGGCAGAATTGCCGAAAAATACAAAAGGGCTTTGGGATTGGAGAACTCGACCAGAAAACCATGTGCAAAAAGCGATCCAGGTTTGCGCAATGGTCCACCAGATTTAACGACTAACCCGCCTGATTTACTGAATATTGCGGAGCAACCTAAATATATAAGATAGGCAACACCTGCCCATTTGATAACCTGAAAAAATGTATGGGATGCTACAATCAGCGAGGCGATACCCGTTGCCGACATCACAAAGTAAAGCATTGTTGCGCAGGTGATACCAAACACCCCAAACAAAGTGCGTTTTAACCCGCTGCCCGCACCTTGAGACGCCATTAAAATGGCAGTGGGGCCGGGTGAAAAAATAACAACGCCCGTTGTCAGTGCAAAAATCAGAAACGTTTGAAAAGCCATACTTAACACCTCATGTTACAGGAATTATTTGGAACATTAGGGGAACATGTGGCCCAGTTGTCAAGCGCAATCTTCGCTGCCGCCATATGCATAGCCTTTAAAAGACATGGACATGTGATTTTACAGGTTGGGGTATGGCCGTCAATGGCTTGCAGTGGAGCGCAGCTTGCGGCAGGTTACCCTAAAATCAGGAGGGTGATATGCATAACAGCGAGGCCGTTACACTGGCAGGGGGCACATTGGATCGCGCGGCCCATCTTCGCGGGGATGCTATGGCGTTGCAAAACATGCAAAGCGATCCTGCTGCACGGGCGTTTATGATGTGGCGCGGGCGGCCTTTGGTGGATATGTCTGGTGCACCGGCATTGGTCTGGCTGCACCTTGGGGCTGATATTGTGAAAACTTCAGGCAAAGCTGCGATATTTATCGGCCTGCAAAACGGCGCACCGCGCTTTGCTTATGATCTATCAAGCTGGGTACCCGATGATCTTGATCAAGACGCTGCACAGCAGTTCCTTGATAAAACCCCCTACCAGCATCCCCAAATGCCGGCGGGGCAGGAATTTATTGAGCTGCGCGCCGTTATGGCCAGCCTTAGCCATGCGGATGCCGGGGATGCAGCATTGGTTAAAGGGATTTTTGAATGGCATCGTTACCACCGCTATTGTGCCAATTGCGGCGCGCCCAGCATTGTTTCACAAGCCGGGTGGCAACGAGAATGCCCGGCCTGCAAGCGCCAGCATTTTCCGCGCACCGATCCCGTGGTGATCATGTTGGTGCTTCATGGCAACGACGTATTGCTGGGGCACGCCCCAAATTGGCCCGAAGGCATGTATTCCTTGCTGGCAGGCTATATGGAACCCGGTGAAGGGATTGAAGAAGCCGTGCGGCGCGAGGTCTTTGAGGAATGCGGCGTGCCCATTGGCAAGGTCAGGTATCTAAGCAGCCAGCCATGGCCCTTCCCTGCGTCTTTGATGATTGGATGCCGCGCCACAGCCCTGGCGCGCGATTTAACCCTTGATCCTGTTGAAATTGCCGATGCAAAGTGGGTCAGCCGTGAGGCCGTGGCCCATGCCATGAGCGGAGCGGATGAAAGTCTGATGCCCAGCCGCAAAGGCTCGATCGCGCGGTTTTTGCTTGATGCGTGGCTGGCTGATGATCTAGAGGGCTAGTATGCAGTTTAAACATAAACAAATAATCGATACCCCGGTTGATTACGCCTTTACCCGCGCCAGCGATTTTGCGCGTTTTGAAAAACAGTCCAGCGACAAAGGGTTCGGCTTTAAACGTCATGGGCACGCTAAAATCGAGATTGGCACCCAGTGGAATATCACCCTGCCTTTTCGGGGTCGACGACGCAAATTTATGGCCGAGCTGTGCGAATTCATCCCGCCGCGCGTCATTTCGTATAAATCTACCAGCATGAAATATCAGGCCGCCCTATCGCTGACGTTCACGCCGATCAGCGCTCAGAAATGCCGCATGGATATGCTGATGGTCGCGCAGGCCCGCAGCCTTGGCGCACGCATGTTATTTGGCTCAATTCGTCTGGCACGCCGGCGAATCAACAAACGATTGCGCCGCGAGATGCAGGAAATGGCCGATCGTTTGGCCAACGATTACCAAAAAGACAGCGATTAGAGCGATTTGCGATATGCATGCATCGGATAGACCCCGAGAATATCCAGATGCGTTGTGAAATACGTTAGCTCTTCGAGCGCACGTTTGACAGCGGCGTCATCGGGATGCCCCTCGATATCTGCATAAAACTGCGTGGCGGTAAAACTGCCGCCCAGCATATAGCTTTCCAATTTCAGCATATTGACCCCATTAGTCGCAAACCCACCCATGGCTTTGAAAAGCGCGGCAGGAATGTTGCGGACCTGAAAAACAATCGTGGTCATTATATTGGCAACCCCTGCATCGGGGCGCTCGGGCTCTGGGGCCATAACCAGAAAACGGGTGGTGTTATTATCGGCATCTTCTATGTGGCGCGCCAGAACATCCAGCCCGTAAATCTCACCGGCCAATTCGGACGCCAGTGCTGCCACCGCCGGGTTATCATCAACAGCCACCTGTTTTGCCGAGCCAGCCGTATCAACACCTATGCGTGGCAGGATATTGTTTTTCTTAAGAAATTTTCGGCATTGCCCCAATAAAACAGTGTGGCTCATGGCGTGTTTTATATCTTTTATTCCAGCACCTGGCATAACCAAAAGATTAATATGCACACGAACGAATTGTTCACCAATTATGTGTAGACCGGTTTCAGGTAACAAATGATGGATATCCGCAACCCGACCATAGGTGGAGTTTTCAACCGGCAACATTGCCAGATCCGCACGCCCGTCTTTCACCGCAGCAACGGCGCTTTCAAAGCTGTTGCACGGCAAGACTTGCATGTCCGGATACATCTCAGCGCAGGCTTCGTGCGAGTATGCGCCAAGCTCTCCTTGAAAGGAAATCGTATTTTTCATCTCTCATACCTTGCATCAGTCGTTTCGTCGCGCTTTCTACACCTTGCAATGCCATAGGGGAAGCGGCTAGAACACCTACCATAAGATTTCGGTCACACAAAAGGTCAAAATACCCATGGATACTATGACAGCAACGAAAATCGTCGGCGGCGTTTGCGGCTCTCTTTTGGTTTTTCTATTGGTGAAATGGGGGGCTGAGGTAATTTACCACGGTGGTGGCCATGGCGAATCTGAGGCCGCCTATGTGATCGAAGTTGATGAAGTGAGCGAAACAGCAACGACTGAAGAGGTAGCAGGGCCAACATTCACCGAGGTGTTCGCCATGGCTGACGCCGCTGCCGGTGAAAAGGTTTTCAAAAAATGTAAATCCTGTCACAAAATTGAAGATGGTGTAAACAGCACCGGCCCGCATTTATTTAGTGTTGTTGATCGCGCTAAAGCCGCGGTTGAAGGTTTTGGATATTCTGCGGTTCTGACCGGCCTTGGTGGCAATTGGACACCTGAGGATTTGAATGCATTTTTGACCAAACCTAAAGAATACGCGCCCGGCACCAAGATGGGTTTCAATGGCCTGAAAAGCGAAAAAGATCGCGCCAATCTGATTGCCTATCTGGCCACTATCGGCGGTTAAGCCCTTAATATCCCTCAAATTCGCGCTAAGATGCGGGTTTTTTGTGTTCACATGGGCATAACGCAATCGCGTCTTGCCTAAAGGGGGGCGCGCACCGTACCATTGTGCTATATTGCCCAAGCATAGGGCAAACAACTGTATGGAGACCGCGCCAATGATCCCTCAAAAAAACAAAGTCGCATTTATGGTATGTGCCCGCAACGATACCCGATCCCTTACCCTTAACTGGATCGGGCTGGCGCTGGCACTTATGTTTCTTGTTTTTGCAACCACGCTAAACGCCGAAACGATCACCAAATCTTACGGGATCTCCAAATTTGGCGAGCTGAAATATGCCGAGGATTTCGCCCATCTTGATTACGTTAATCCTGATGCGCCAAAAGGCGGCGAATATTCCACATGGGCCTTTGGGTCATTTGATTCATTTCACCCCTACATCCCCAAAGGCCGCCCGGCCGCCGGGGCCAGCATCCAGTTCGAAAGCCTGATGATCGGCACCTCCGATGAGCCGGATTCAATGTATGGCTTGCTGGCCGAAAGTCTGGAATACCCTGATGATTACGCTTGGGTGATTTTCAACCTGCGCCCTGAGGCCAAGTTTTCCGACGGCACGCCAGTTACCGCAGATGATGTGGTTTTTTCACAAAATATACTGGCTGAAAAGGGTATTCCGTCTATTCAAACTTTCTTTGCCGAAGCCTTTCTATCGGTTGAAGCTTTGGGCCCACACCGGGTGAAATTTACTTTTACTGAACCATCTGAGACCAATGATATGGTGATGCAGGCCGCCTCAAGCACCGTATTTTCCAAAGCCTGGTGGGCGGGGCGGGATTTTTCAAAATCCACGCTTGATGTGCCCATGGGGTCGTCAGAATATATTCTGGAAAGCATGGATATTGGCAAAACCGTGATTTATCGACGCCGCGATGATTATTGGGGCAAGGATCTGCCCATCAACATCGGACGCAGTAATTTTGATACGTTACGGTACGAATATTACGCCGATCCCACAGCCGCATTTGAGGGTTTCAAAGCCGGTGAAACCACCTTCAGACTAGAGAAGTCCTCCTTAAAATGGGCGCAAGATTACAATTTTCCGGCTATCGATAAAGGCTGGGTGCGCAAGGATAAACTGCCCAACGGCAATATCGCGCAAGCCCAAGGGTTTTTCTATAACCTGCGCAAAGCCCCGTTTGATGATATCCGCGTGCGCGAAGCCATGGGGCTGGCTTTCAACTTTGAATGGGCCAATGAAACGCTGTTTTTCAACCTTTATGAACGGGTAGAAAGTTTCTGGGGGAATTCTGATCTGGAAGCCCAAGACATGATTCCCGATGACGAACGCGCCATTCTGGAACCGTTCAAGGAATACTTGCCTGAAAGCGTTTTCACCCAAACCGTCTATATTCCGCCAATCTCCGGCACGCAGCAGCTGGATCGCGCACAAATTCGCGCGGCGGGTAAATTGCTGGACAGTGCCGGCTGGATCGTTGGCGATGATGGTATGCGCCGCAACAGCCAGGGCACGGTGCTGGCGATTGATATTCTTAACTATTCCCTGGCCTTTGACCGGGTCATCAACCCTTATGTGGAAAACCTCAAAAAGCTGGGTATTGAGGCCAGCCACACCCGTGTGGACACCGCACAATATACCGAACGACGCCGCAGTTTTGATTTTGACATGGTCGTTGAAACTTATAGGAATTCGATCACCCCCGGGCTTGGCTTGCAACAATGGTATGGCAGCGAAAATGCCGATGTACCGTCGCGCAATATTGCTGGCCTGAAAAACGAGGCCATTGACGCGCTGATCGATATCGTCATCGCCTCAAAGACCCGCAAAGAGCTAAACCTCAACACCCGGGCGCTGGATCGGGCGTTGCGGGCGCTGCATATCTGGGTGCCGCAATGGTTCAAGGATGTGCACACGGTGGCCTATCTGGATGTCTACCGTCACCCCGAAAACCTGCCGCCCTATGCGTTGGGTACTGTTGATTTCTGGTGGTATGATGCGGACCGCGCGGCCGAGCTTAAAGCAGCTGGCGCGTTTTAAAACCTGATGGGCGCCTATATTCTTCGCCGCATGCTGCTTATAATTCCGACATTGATCGGGATTATGGTCATCAATTTTGCGCTGGTGCAATTCTTGCCGGGCGGCCCGATTGAGCAGGTCATTGCCCAGATGGAAAACAGCGGTGATCCGCTGGACCGGATCGGTGGCGACGGCTCTGATGCAGGTATAATCACCACAACAGAAGAAGATTCTACATATCAAGGTGCGCGCGGTCTGCCGCCAGAATTTATCGAAAAACTGGAAATCCAGTTTGGGTTCGATAAGCCGCCGCTGGAACGGTTTTTCCTGATGATGAAAAACTACATAACCTTTGATTTTGGCGAAAGTTATTTTCGCTCTATCTCGGTTTTTGACCTTGTGCTTGAAAAAATGCCGGTGTCAATTTCACTGGGCCTGTGGTCGACATTGATCGCCTATATGGTCGCCATTCCGCTGGGCATTCGCAAGGCGGTGCATGAGGGATCAAGGTTTGATACCTGGAGCTCAACCATCCTGATCGCCACCTACGCCATCCCGGGTTTTCTGTTTGCAATCATGTTGGTGGTGCTGTTCGCCGGTGGCTCTTATTGGCGGATATTTCCCTTGCGCGGGCTGACGTCAAACAATTTTGCGGACCTCAGTTTGCTGGGGCAGATCGGTGATTATTTCTGGCATATGGCCCTGCCGGTTACCGCCCAATGCATGGGGGCCTTTACCGGCCTTGCCATGCTGACAAAAAACTCGTTTCTGGACGAAATCAAAAAACAATACGTCATCACAGCGCGCGCCAAAGGCCTGCCCGAACGCCGGGTGCTTTATGGGCATGTGTTTCGCAATGCCATGCTGATTGTCATCGCCGGTTTTCCGGGAATTTTCATCGGCGTGTTCTTTGGCGGCTCGTTGATTATCGAGACCATTTTCTCCCTTGACGGGCTGGGGCGGCTGGGGTTTGACGCGGCCTTAACCCGCGACTATCCGGTGATGTTCGGCACATTGTTTTTCTTTACCCTCATGGGGCTGTTCATAAAATTGGTCTCGGATCTCGCCTATGTCTGGATTGACCCGCGCATCGATTTTGAGAGCCGCCAGACATGAAACTCACCACATTACAGCGTCGTCGTTTATCCAATTTCCGCGCCAATCGTCGTGCCTATCACAGCCTGTGGGTTTTCGCCGGGCTGTTTTTTCTGTCGCTTTTCGCCGAATTTATCGCCAATGACCACCCGTTGCTTATATCCTATAAGGGCGATTTATACGCACCGGTTTTCAGTTTTTATGCCGAAGTGGATTTTGGCGGCGATTACCGCACCGAGGCCAATTACGCAGACCCAGAGCTGCAATGCCTGATCATAACCGGCGGGCAGACAGACAGTTGTTTTATCGGTCTGTCTGGGGCAAAAGATGTGATTGCCCAGGTGCAAAACGGCACGCTTTTAGTGCCCGACAAAGGCTGGATTCTTTGGCCACCTATCCCTTATAAATTCAACACGATTGATACCTATAACGTTAAAACTGCGCCCAGCGCGCCGGACCGTTTTCATCTGTTTGGCACCGATAATCAGGCCCGCGATGTTTTTGCCCGCATTATCTATGGCTTTCGCATTTCGATTATTTTTGCCATCGTTGTCACGGTCACCACCTCAGTTTTGGGGATCATCGCCGGCGCTGCGCAAGGATATTACGGTGGGCTTTTTGACCTGCTATTTCAACGTTTCACCGAGGTTTGGGGCTCTTTGCCCAGTCTCTATATCATCATTATTATTTCGGCTATTTTCAAAATGACCTTCTGGTTGCTGGTCTTGATTATTGTCGCCTTTGGCTGGAGCGCGCTTGACGGGCTGGTGCGGGCTGAATTCCTGCGGGCGCGCAATTTCGAATATGTCCGCGCAGCGCGAGCACTTGGGGTGCGCGACCGCGTGATCATCTTTCGCCATGTTTTACCCAACGCCATGGTCGCCACCATCACCATGCTCCCGTTTATCGTGACCGGCACGATCGGCACCCTTGCTGCACTGGATTTTCTGGGCTTCGGGCTGCCAACGTCCTACCCGTCCCTCGGAGAGCTGACCTTGCAAGCCAAAGCCAACCTCAATTCCCCGTGGTTGGGGTTCGCGGCATTTTTCACCTTTACCATCATGCTCTCGCTGCTGGTGTTCATATTTGAAGGCGTGCGTGATGCGTTTGATCCCAGAAAGACCTTCCAATGAGCGCCCCTGTTCTTTCCATCAAAGACCTTTCCATCCACTTTGCCGGGCATGGTGCGGTTGTGCAAAATGTCAGTTTTGATGTGCATGCAGGCGAAACGGTTGCCATTGTTGGCGAAAGTGGCTCTGGCAAATCGGTGACGGCACTTTCTACTGTGTCCCTGTTGCCCGATAACGCCAAAACCAGTGGTAGCGTAACCTATCGCGGGGGCGAATTATTGGGCGCGGATGCAAAGACCCTGCACCGCATTCGCGGCAATGATATCAGCTTTATTTTTCAAGAACCCATGACCTCGCTTAACCCGTTGCATACGATTCAAAAACAACTGATGGAAAGTCTGGCCCTGCATCAAGGGTTAAGTGGTCAGGCCGCAAAACTGCGGATTTTGGAGCTATTGACCAAGGTCGGCATTGACGCCCCTGAGACCCGGCTTTTGTCCTATCCCCATCAGTTATCGGGTGGACAACGTCAACGGGTGATGATCGCCATGGCACTGGCCAACGGGCCGGATTTACTGATCGCGGATGAACCGACGACGGCGCTGGATGTAACCATTCAGGCCCAGATTTTGACGCTTTTGCACGACCTTCAACGAGATACCGGCATGAGCATGCTGTTCATAACCCACGACCTTGGCATCGTGCAACGCATCGCGGATCGCGTGTGTGTTATGCAAAACGGCAAAATGGTTGAAACCGGGCCGGTGACGGAAATATTTGCCGATCCGCAGCATACATACACCAAAAAACTTCTCTCAGCCGGGGCGACCGGATTACCGGCCCCAGTGCCTGCGGGGGCGAAACCGGTGTTGGAAACGCAAGATTTAAAAATCTGGTTTCCGGTCAAACAAGGGGTTTTACGGCGCACGGTTGGGCATATAAAAGCCGTCAATAAAGTTGATCTTAGCATCCATGAAGGCGAAACCTTAGGGATTGTCGGCGAAAGTGGTTCAGGCAAAACTACGGTTGCCCTTGCGGTGCTGCGGTTAATTTCCTCAAGTGGTAAAATAGGTTTTATCGGGCAGGATATTGAAAGCTTTAACAATGCACAGATGCGGCCTTTGCGCAAAGATATACAGATTGTGTTTCAGGACCCGTTCGGCTCTCTTTCGCCGCGCATGACGTTGGAGCAGATCATCGCCGAAGGCCTTGGGGTACATGGGGTTAAAGCTGGCCAAGATGTGCGCCAGATGGTTGTCGATATTATGCACGAGGTTGGCCTGGAACCCGATACAATGGAACGCTACCCCCATGAATTTTCCGGGGGCCAGCGCCAACGTATCGCCATCGCCCGCGCCATGATTTTGCGCCCAAAACTGTTAGTGCTGGATGAACCGACCTCTGCGCTTGATATGACAGTACAGGCGCAAATCGTTGATTTATTACGTGATTTGCAGAAAAAACACCGGCTGGCCTATCTATTTATCAGCCATGATCTAAAAGTTGTGCGCGCATTGTCGCATAAAGTTCTGGTGATGAAACAGGGCGATATCATCGAGGCGGGAACCAGCAACCAGATTTTTGATGCGCCACAGGCGGAATATACCAAAACCTTAATGGCGGCTGCATTTGGCGATGCGTAAGGGTATCATAATATCACGGGCAAGCCCGACGGATGCCGCTGATATACAGGTTTTCTGGAATCCTATTATTCGCGAGTCTTTTGTAACATTTACACATGTGCAAAAATCCACAGATGACATCGCTAGTATGATCGAAACGCAGCCTTTCTTCGTGGCGAAACACAGTACACAACGTGGTGCAAAAGTGGTCGGATTTGCAACATATGGCCCGTTTCGTGGTGGTGATGGCTATGCGCATACCGTTGAACATACCGTTATCCTTGCCCCTGATGCCCGCGGGAAATCTATCGGTACTTGTTTAATGAATGCGTTGGAGTCTGACGCCCGCGACAATGATATCCACAGCATGATTGCAGGGGTGGCTGCGGATAATTCTGCGGCCTTGGCCTTTCACACCGCGCTCGGGTATATCAAGGTTGCCCATATCCCTGAAGTTGGGAGAAAGTTCGACCGTTGGCTTGATCTTGTTTTGCTGCAAAAAATCCTGTGAATAATTATGCAGGGTGCTTTATCCCGCTCGGTATTCTGTTAAACTAACGAAATGTCGATCTGGACCCGCATATCCAAAGCCTTGGCTGCCCTTGCAAAAGGTCAGGGGCTTTCGGCTATTTTTGAGAACCTCAAACAGCCTCCGGAAAAAAGCGTTGCCTTTACAATTGCGGTTATCGCACTCGGGGCCAAAATGGCCAAAGCCGACGGGGAAGTTACCCGCGATGAGGTCATTGCTTTTCGTCAAATTTTCCAGATTGCCCCCGAGGATGAAAAACAAGCCGCGCGCATATTTAATCTGGCACGCCAAGATGTTGCCGGATATGATATTTACGCCCAGAAAATCGCCCGGATGTTTGCAAAAGACAGCGGTATCCTCAATGATTTGGTCGAGGGGCTTTTCTATATTTCCATGGCGGACGGGCATTATCATCCCGCTGAAGACGCCTTTATTAACGAGGTTTCAAAGATTTTCGGCATGTCTTCACAACGTTTCAGCTGTCTGCGCTCTCGCTATGTGCCGGGTGCGGCCCCAGACCCTTATTCGGTGCTCGAAATCGCCCATAACGCGACGATTAACGACATTCAAAAAGCCTGGCGCCGTAAGGTCCGCGCAGTTCATCCCGACAAGCTGATTGCCCGCGGCCTGCCCGCCGAGGCCATCGCGCTTGCCAACAGTCGCCTGATCATCATCAACAACGCCTGGGAAGAAATCAAACAATCCCATGTGGCCGCCTGAAATGCGTATTGCCACCTATAATGTTGAATGGTTCTCCGGTCTTTTTGACAAACAAAGCCGCCTGCTGCACGATCAGGAATGGTCCCGCCGCTATAAAGTGCGTCGCCAAGATCAGGCCGATGCAATTGCGGCAGTAATTCGGCGCGTTGATCCTGATATTATGTTGATCGTAGAGGCCCCTAACACCGGCGGCCACCAAGATACCATCACAGCCCTTAACGGCTTTGCCAAGCACTATAACCTGCGCCAAAGCGCTGTGGCGATGGGGTTTGCCAATGATACACATCAGGAACTGGCCATCATCTATGACCCTGATATTGTCACAATAACCCATGACCCGCAGGGGGAAATATCCGATGGTGCAACGCCCCGAAACGCCCCGCGTTTTGACAGTAAATTCCTTTATGATGTCAATGTTGATGGCAAACCCGAGATTTTCAGTTTCTCAAAACCCCCGGCGGAAATGTTGGTGACAAACACGGCGACAAACGATGTTTTTCGCCTGATCGGAGTGCATACAAAATCCAAAGCGCCGCATGGGGCAGAAAATGCCCAGGATGCTTTGCGTATTATGGTCGAAAACCGCCGAAAACAACTTGCACAATGCATTTGGATCCGTCAACGCGTCGAGGATATTTTAGCCACCAACACGCCGCTGATTGTATTGGGTGATTTTAATGATGGTCCCGGCGTGAATGGCTATGAAACCCTGTTTGCACGGTCTGGCGTCGAGATCGTTTTGGGCGATAAATCTGACGCTCCGCGCTATCTGGTTGAACCTCATGCCCAAATCGTTTTGAACCCACGCCAAGCTTGGGCGCTGTCCACTGCCCGGTTTTATATTGGGAAATACAAACGGTATATGAATGCGCTTTTGGATTATATCATGCTCTCGCAAGACCTCTATCACGCCCATGATGCTAGTTGGCGCATCTGGCACCCTTTTGATGATCCACAGTGCTTCAAGGATAAGGAAATGCAACAGGCATTGCTAAGCGCGTCGGATCATTTTCCGGTTAGTGTCGATTTGCATTTCTAAGGGCTTTCCCCAATTCCATAACCGGTCTATCAAGATAATAACCTTCCAAGGAGACATCCATGTTCCCCCAAAACTTATCCCCTGAAATCCTGCGCGAGGCAGGCAAAACACAGTCTGGTGACAATATGGGGGATCTGCCCGATTGGAATTTGGATGATCTTTATCCCTCTACGGACGGTCCGGAAATCACCAATGATTTGGCGTGGCTAGGCGATGAAATGCCCGCATTTGGTCGTGATTACACAGGAAATTTGGCCGATCTTGATGCACGCGGCATGCTGAAATGCATTAAACGCTATGAACGCATTGATCAGGTTTCCGGGCGGATTATGTCTTTTGCCGGGCTATTGTATTATCAAAACACGACCGACCCTGAACGCGGCAAATTCATGTCTGATATGCAAAGCATGCTTACCGAGATGTCCACGCATTTGGTGTTTTTCACGCTAGAGATCAACCGGATCGATGATGCTGCCATGACGGCGTTATTGGCGGATAATACTGATCTTTGCCGTTATAAACCTGTGTTTGACGACATTCGCAAAATGAAACCTTACCAACTGTCAGACGAGCTGGAAAAATTCTTGCACGACCAGTCTGTTGTCGGGGCCGCGGCCTGGAATCGTCTGTTTGATGAAACCATGGCCGGGCTGACATTTGATGTTGAGGGCGAAGAACTCCCGCTGGAAGCGACGCTCAATCTGCTGTCTGACAATGATCGGGCACGGCGCGAGGTTGGGGCGCGGGCTTTGGCCAAGGTCTTTAGTAAAAACACCCCGCTGTTTGCTCGTATCACCAACACTTTGGCCAAGGAAAAAGCCATCAAGGATCAGTGGCGCAAACTGCCAACGCCGCAGATGTCGCGCCACCTTGCCAATAACGTGGAACCCGAGGTCGTGGCGGCCCTGCGCGATGCCGTTGTCGCCGCCTACCCCAAACTTTCGCACCGCTATTATGCGCTGAAAGCCAAATGGATGGGGTTGGACAAAATGCAGGTTTGGGATCGGGGCGCACCACTGCCTGGTGAAGATGATCTGACCATTCCCTGGGCGCAGGCGCGCGAAACGGTTATGGATGCTTATGGCGATTTTGATCCGCGCATGGCCGAAATTGCCGGGCAGTTTTTTGATAACGGCTGGATTGATGCTGGTGTTAAGCCCGGCAAATCCCCCGGTGCGTTCGCGCATCCAACGGTAACGGATGCCCACCCCTATGTGCTGCTGAACTACCTTGGAAAACAGCGCGATGTGATGACCTTGGCCCATGAGCTTGGCCACGGCGTACATCAGGTTTTAGCCGCCGAACAAGGCGAATTGCTGGCTGGCGCGCCGTTAACGCTCGCAGAAACGGCATCCGTTTTCGGGGAAATGCTGACCTTTAAGAAGCTGCTCGAAAATGCCCCGGATAAAGCTGTGCGCAAACGTCTGCTGGCCGGCAAAGTTGAGGATATGATCAACACCGTCGTGCGCCAGATCGCTTTTTACGATTTTGAATGCCGCCTGCATGCTGCCCGTGCAAAAGGCGAGCTGACGCCAGATCAAATCAATGCGCTCTGGATGGAAATCCAATATGAATCTTTGGGCGACACCTTCACCTATATGGAGGGCTATGAGACATTTTGGAGCTATGTGCCCCATTTCATCCACTCACCTTTCTACGTCTATGCCTATGCCTTTGGCGACGGTCTGGTGAACGCGCTTTATGCGGTTTACGCAGAAGGCGATGCGGATTTTCAGGACAAGTATTTTGACATGCTGAAAGCCGGTGGCTCAAAGCATCACAAAGAACTGCTGGCACCCTTTGGGCTGGATGCATCTGATCCAAAATTCTGGGATAAAGGGTTATCATTGATTTCGTCGATGATTGACGAGCTGGAAACCATGGAGGAGTGATAAAACGGGCACCCATATTGGCTGCCCGTTATTGGTTTATCCCGCAGTTGCCATACGTTTGGCCCGCGCCGCGCGGCGGATCTCCCGCCGTTCCCGCTCAATTTTTGGATCAGGAATAGGCACCGAAGCAATTAGCTTTTTTGTATAATCATGCTTGGGATTTTCAATGATTTGTTTTGCATCCCCGATCTCGGCAATGGTGCCGAAATACAGTACCATAATGCGATTACTGATGTGTTTCACCACACTTAAATCATGGGCAATAAACAGCAATGACAGGCCCAGTTCTTTTTGCAAATCCATCAATAGATTCACCACTTGTGCCTGCACAGATACATCCAATGCCGAAACCGGCTCGTCGCAAACAATCAGTTTGGGTTCAGTGATTAAAGCCCGCGCAATACCAATACGCTGGCACTGCCCACCTGAAAATTCATGTGGATAACGGTTGATATGGCTGGCGTTCATACCAACCTTTTCCAGCATGGTTTTCACCTTTTCACGCATCTCAATCTTGGACATTGACGGATAATGGGTTTTGAGCGGCTCGGCAATGATACCACCGGCCGTCATACGCGGGTTTAGCGAGGCCAGAGGGTCTTGAAAGATCATCTGAATGTCTTTGCGAACCTCCAGCATTTCAGCCGCATCAAGCGCAAGCAAATCGCGCCCCATCCATATAACTTCGCCGGAATTAGCCGGAATCATCCGGATAATGGCGCGCGCCAACGTGGATTTTCCGCACCCGCTTTCGCCTACAATACCAAGGGTTTCCCCCTCAAATAGATCAAACGAGACGTTATCGACGGCCTTTAAAACCTCGGGTTTGGTGAATAACCCAGCGTCATGCTGTTTTATATTGAAATGCACGAACAGGTTTTTTACCGAAAGGATCTTTTTTGTGCTGGTCATTTGGGGGCCTCCGTAGCGGCAGTAACTAGCTTTTCATAGTCAATTGTGGTCAGGCTGGAGACATCCTGATCAAGGCGCGGCACGGCTGCCAACAAACCTTGGGTATAAGGATGCTCGGGCTTTTCAAACACGTCTTTGGTAGAACGATATTCCATAACCCGTCCATCATACATCACCAACGTATCCTCACATGTTCCTGCAACAATCCCCAAATCATGGGTGATCAGGATAATTGCGGTGCCAAAATCTTCTTGCAAATCCAACAAGATATCCATGATTTCTGCCTGCACCGTCACATCAAGCGCCGTTGTCGGTTCATCCGCAATCAGCAGTTTGGGGCTGCACAAAAGTGACATAGCAATCATCACCCGTTGTCGCATACCACCAGAAAACTCATGGGGATACATGCGCACACGGTTGCGCGCATCGGGGATTTGCACGGCTTCAAGCATCTTTACAGATTCCGCAATCGCCTCGGATTTTCCCATGCCACGATGATGCATCAGCACCTCAGCCATCTGGTTTGAGATGCGCATATATGGGTTGAGCGAGGTCATAGGGTCCTGAAATATCATCGCCATTTCATTAGCGCGATACTTGTTCATCTCATCTTCGGGCAGATTTAAAATCTCTTTGCCCTCATAAAGAACCGAACCATAGGCATGGCCATTCTTGGGTAACAACCCCATGATCGCGAAAGCGGATTGACTTTTGCCAGACCCGCTTTCGCCAACAATCGCCATGGTTTTACCCTCTTCAAGAGTGAAACTGACATCCTTAACCGCATGTACAACACCGTCATTGGTGTCAAAATCCACGCGCAGATTTTTAACTTCGAGAAAGCTCATAACGGCCTACCTGTCTTTGGGGTCAAGCGCATCGCGCAACCCGTCACCAATGAAATAAAAGCTAAACAGTGTGATCACAAAGAATATAAGTGGCATAATTAATTGCCATTCCGTGTCATACCTGATGGTTTTCGCCCCCTCGGAAATCAACGCCCCCCAACTGGTGCTGGGTTCCTGCACGCCAAGGCCAAGAAACGAAATGAAACTTTCCGTCAGGATCATCCCTGGCACCAGCAACGTGGCATAAACCGCAACGATGCCCAGAAGGTTCGGCACGATATGGCGGGTGATGATTGTAAAACTGCCAACACCCGTAGCGCGCGCCGCCTCGATGAATTCCTTGTTTTTAAGCGAAAGCGTCTGGCCCCGCACAATCCGGCTCATATCGAGCCAGGATAAAAGGCCGATACCAATGAACAGCATATAGATCGAGCGCCCGAAAATCACCAGCATCAGGATCAGCACGAACATGTAAGGGATCGACATAAGAATATCGACGATACGCATCATGATCTGATCTGTACGCCCCCCGATATAGCCAGCAATCGCGCCGTAAAGCGTGCCGACAATTACCGCAATCCCTGCCCCGATAATCCCGACCATAAGCGAGATTTGCGTGCCCTGAAGAACCCGCGAAAACATATCGCGCCCCAAATCATCGGCCCCGAAATAATGACCATTGGTAAATGAGGGTGCCCCGAGTTCAGCGGCGCTGCCCATAATATCCCAGTCGATCTCCTCATTATTCCATACGGCAAAATACGGACCGATGGCAGAAATCAGGATGATGATCCCGAGCGCGACAAGACTGATGGTCGCCGCCCGGTTATGCATGAACCGCTTGCGCGCATCGCTCCAAAGGGAACGACCTTTAACCTCGTCCATATTCGCGAGATTTTCAGCAAGGTTAACGATTTTATCTTTTTCAGCTACTATCATAATTATCCCCTTAATACCGGATTTTCGGATCGACCCATGCATAAAGCAGGTCGGCCAAAAGGCTGAAAATAATGGTCAGCGCACCGACCAGAATTGTAATCCCCATCATCACCGAATAGTCTCGATTAAGAGCGGAATTCACAAACGCCACCCCGATACCACCCGTAGAGAAATATATATCAATAACCACCGATCCGGTGATCATACCCACAAAAGATGGCCCTAGATATGAAATCATCGGCAATAATGCCGGTTTTAGCGCATGGCGCATAATGATATGGCTTGTCGGCAGGCCCTTGGCCCTGGCTGTACGAATGAAATCGCTGTTCAGCACCTCGAGCATGGACGAGCGCGTCAAACGTGCAATCGAGGCCATATAGCTGGTGGAAAGGGCAATAACCGGCATGATCAGATTGGGCCATGCCCCGCCGTTCCAGCCTCCGCCCGGCAAGGCAAACATGGTGCCCTGCATCGTAAGCGTGAAGAACCAGACCAAGAGCGGGGCCATAACGAAATTCGGTAATACCTGCGCGCCAATGGATATACCAACGGCGAAATAATCGATGATGGTGTTTTGGCGAACGGCGGCCACAATACCAAGTGTCGTGCCTGCTAGAACGGCGACAACAAACGATATTCCACCATATGTTAGCGTGATCGGGAACCCGTGCCGAATGATGTCATTCACGGTGCGGTCTTTATATATAAAGGACGGTCCGAAATCAAAATGTAAAACGACACCTACTAGGTAATGATATATTTGCAGCCATAGCGGATCATCCAGACCGTATTTCGCCCTGATGTTTGCCAATACCTGTGGCGGTGGCGTTTTTTCCGTTGTGAATGGGCCGCCGGGGGCGGCGTGCATCAACAAATATGATGCAATAACGAGCAGCAGTAACGTGGGTATGGCTATCGCCAGACGCCTGATTACATATTGTAACATGATTTCAACCTAAATTATGCCTATACACCCGAACGTGGTGTTCGTGGCATACATGGGAAAACACCGCGCCAAATGACGCGGTGTTTATGTTTAAGTGCAGATGCTATTCAGCGATTTTATAGAATTCGCGTGAATACCAATTTCCCTCAACATTACCTAAAGGATAGCCTTTAAGTGCCGTATTCAGCATAAAGACTCCGGTGTAATGGTAAATTGGGATGATCGGCATTTCGTCTGCTAAAATTTGCTCGACCTTGGTGTAGTTAGCACTTGGGTCAGCCATAGTTTTAGCTCCGGCCATCAACGCATCAACTTCAGCGTTGCTGTATTTGCCATCGTTTTGCCCACTTTTGGTTGTCAGAAGATCGAGGAAGGTTGATGCCTCGTTATAATCTCCACACCAGCCGCTACGTGCAAGTTCAAAGCCTTGGTTTTTGCGAATATCAAGGAAGGTTTTCCATTCTTGATTTTCAAGTGTAACGATAACACCAAGTGTTTGTTTCCACATTTGCGAGGCCGCGATAGCGATCTTTTTGTGACCCTCGGATGTGTTGTAGAGCAACGTGAATTCCAGTGGGTTATCCGCACCGTAACCAGCTTCAGCCAGCAGTTCCTTGGCTTTTGCGTTACGCTCGTCCTGGCTCATACCAGCGTATGCTACCTCAGGAATTTCAAACCCTGCAGTTGCACCGTGTGTGAACGTATAAGCATCAATCTGACCGCCTTGTGTAACTTTTTGCGTAACTACATTACGATCAAGTGCATAGGAAAGCGCTTGACGAACACGAACATCTTTAAACGCCGCAGGGGCATTTTCAGATACGTTGAAGATATAGTAATAGCTACACAGACGTGGAACTGAGACCGCCTGATCTGGATATTCCTTAGACAAACGCGGATATTGACCTGTTGGCACAGTAACCCTATCGAGTTCACCAGCCAGATAACGGGTCAAACCAGTGTTTTCATCACCGATTACCAATGCGACAACTTTTTCGATAATGGTGTTTTCATTATCCCAGTACATCGGGTTGCGTTCACGTGTTGAACGTTCTTGTGGCACGTGTTCAGTCCAGACATATGCACCGTTGGAAACGATATTTTCTGGCTTGATCCATTCTGTACCATGCTCTTCAATCACCCAGGATGGTGTTGGGAAAGTACTGGAATGCGTTGTCATCAACGCAAAATATGGCAAGGATGCTGAAAGGCGAACCTCAAGTGTAAGGTCATCAAGCGCTGTTATGCCAAGCGTATCAGTCGCAGCTTCACCAGCCAAAATCGGGCCAGCGCCCTCAATCGACATCAACTCGCCAAACCATGCGTATGGGGATGCGGTTTCAGGATCAACCAAACGACGCCAAGCGTAAACAAAATCGCCAGCGGTTACCGGCTTGCCGTCAGACCATTTGGCATTGTCGCGCAGATGAAATGTATAGACATTCTTTTCATCATTGGTGTCATAGCTGGTTGCAACACCAGGAACGAGGTTACCATCGGCGTCTTGATTCATCAGACCTTCAAAAAGGTCACGAATGATATCCGAACCGCTTACGTCTTCAACGATTTGCGGATCAACCGAGGTATGTTCATCCCCGATGCTATACGTAAACGTTTGGCTGTCAGACAAAGCCTCGCCCGTTACCGGGTGCGTTCCTGCTGCGAGCACAGGACCAGCGGCAAGGGTTGCGGAAACAAAGCTGACTGCCAGAGTTTTGGCAAATAAGCGCATTTTTCATCCTCCATAGATTGTTTTTTTGATTCACCCACACACGAACACATTATTCGCGTACCGAAAAGGTGATCATCGACGCAGCCTGCCCCAGACATTAACGGCATTCAACAGTTTACTATACGTATTGGTCAAATTAACGAAACTATCGTCAATCTGACGTAATTTAATTTCATAATCGGTCACGTAAACTGAACCAAGTCATCGCCAAGACCAAAAGCGGCCAACGCAATATCGTTCCACCGGGAAATCGGCGAATCGGAACATTTGCCATGATATCAAAACGTTCTGCCGTACCGCTGATCGCTTCGGCCATCAATTCGCCCGCCAGCGTCGCCATCGCCACCCCGTGGCCGGAATATCCTGACGCTGAAAAGATATTTGGCGTCAGCCGTCGAAAATCCGGCATGCGATTCATCGTAACCGCCAATGTGCCGCCCCAAGCAAAATCTATGGTTGTATGTTCGAGCTGCGGAAAGATTTCTAGCATCGGTGCGCGCGCCTTGGCCGTGATGTCTTTGGGAAACCGGTAAGCGTAGCTCTCACCGCCACCAAACAGTAGCCGATGGTCGGTTGACAGGCGGAAATAGTTAACAATGAACTTGCTATCAGCCACCGCTACATCATCGCGGATCAGGCTTTTGGCCAGCTCTTGACCCAGCGGTTCAGTTGCGACGATAAAATTGTTGATCGGCATCACGTGCGCGCCGACCTGAGGCGCGATATCTCCCAGATATCCGTTGCAGCCCAGTGCCACAAAACCTGCGGTAATATCCCCGTTTCCAGTTTCAACAATGGCCGGTTCACCCCACTTGATCGCGCTTACCCGCGTGTTTTCAAATATCCGCACCCCGGCATCAATGCAGGCCTGTCCCAGGCCGAGCGCATAGTTCAAAGGGTGCAAATGCCCCGCCCCCAGATCTATCGAGCCGCCACAATAGGCCTGCGTCCCCAAAGCATCGCGAATGGCAGGACCATCCAGAGCCTCAATCCGATCATACCCGTATTCCCTCTGCAATTTCTCAACATAATCATAGGTATAGCGCAGATTTTTAGATTTCAATTCGGCGTGTATGACTCCGGATTTATAGTCACAATTTATAGAATGTTTTGCGATCAGTTCCTGAACTGCTGATTTACTTTGCTCGCCCAACGCCCAAAGCTGGTGCGCGTGATCCCGCCCGACCAAAGCTTCAAGTTCATCCTGCTCAAGCCGCTGCCCCGAACCAACCTGCCCGCCATTGCGCCCTGATGCCCCAAACCCCAGCCGCTGTGCCTCCAGCAAAATCACATCATAGCCGCGTGTCGCCAGATGCAGTGCCGTGGACAAACCGGTATAACCACCACCAATGACACAAACATCACAAGTTTGCGCCTCTGCAAGCGGGGAGAATTGTGGCAAAAAATATGCGGTATCTCTATAATAAGACGCAGGGTAGCCGCCAGCGGCATCGTTAATCGTTAAGATATCCATCAGACGTTCAGTAACAGATGTTCACGTTCCCACGGGCTAATGACCTCCAGGAATGCCTCAGCTTCATGGCGTTTTATGGCCGTGTAAACCTGACAAAACTCGCCCCCGAGAACCTCAGCCAACTCTGGCGCGCCTTCAAATAAATCAAGCCCCTCCATTAAGCTGCGCGGTAAGGCACGTGGCTCGTCGTAAGCTTCGCCTTTTAGGGCCGCACGAGGGGTGAGGGCTTTTTTCATCCCCAGATATCCACAAGCCAGTGACGTAGCCAGCGCGAGATATGGGTTTGAATCCATCCCGACAACACGGTTTTCAACCCGGCGCGCCGCAGGGGTTGAGATCGGAATGCGGATGCCCGTTGTGCGATTATCCGCGCCCCATTCCAGATTTATCGGCGCAGACCCCGAGGCGACAAACCGGCGATAGGAATTCACATAAGGTGCAAAAAAACAGATTGCATGAGGGATATATGTCTGTTGGCCTGCGATGAAGTTGTAAAAAAGTTCGGTCTCCTGACCATCTGCATCGCTGAAAATATTTTGGCCTTTACTGTCCAGAACCGACTGGTGGATATGCATGGCACTGCCCGGCTCATCCTGCATCGGTTTGGCCATGAAGGTTGCAAAACAGTCATTGCGCAGCGCCGCCTCACGGATCAGACGTTTGAAATAAAACACCTGATCGGCCAGTTGTACCGGGTCGCCGTGCACCAGATTAATCTCAATCTGCCCGGCCCCGCCTTCCTGAATGATTGTGTCAATTTCGTAGCCCTGCGCCTCAGCAAAATCGTAGATATCATCGATAACCTGCCCGTATTCATCAACCGCTGCCATGGAATAAGCTTGACGCGAAACCACACGACGCCCCGTGCGGCCAATGGGCGGTTCAATCGGCTGTGCAGGGTCGATGTTGGGTTTGGTGAGGTAAAATTCGATCTCGGGGGCAACGACAGGCGTCCAACCCTCGGCCTGATATAAACCCAGCACCCGTTTCAGCACATTGCGTGGAATTATCGGCACAGGTTTCCCTTTAGTATCAAACACATCGTGGATTACCTGAATGGTCACATCATCGGCCCAGGGGGCTGCCACGGCCGTTGCGTAATCAGGTTGCAAAACCATATCAGCCTCTATCCACTGATTTTCGATTTCCATATCAACGTAATCACCGGCGATGGTTTGATACATGATGGATTGTGGCAAAAACATGCTTTCCGAGCGGTTGAACGTTGCGGCAGGCATGGCCTTGCCGCGTGACATACCGACGAAATCGGCGATGATACATTCCACCTCTTCAATCCGGCGACCATCCAGCCACTCGCGGGTGGCAGGAGGGAATTTTGTGACAAAATCCATTGATTTTCGTGCCATGGTTTTTCCTTTACAACCGCCCGACAGGTTTAGCTATAGCACCCTTTTTCTCAGCCAATAAACACAGCCAGTCATGTGCCACCGTTGCGCCCGCAAGGGCGGTAATTTCGGCGTGGTCATAAGGTGGAGAGACCTCAACCACGTCCATGCCAACCAGATTAAGCGCGCCCAGCCCGCGGATCAATTCCAATGCCTGCCAACTTGCAAGTCCCCCCATCACGGGCGTTCCGGTGCCCGGCGCAAAGGCCGGATCAAGCCCGTCCACATCAAACGAAATATAGACCGGCGCATCCCCTGCACGGGTTTTGATAATGTCGAGGGCTGCGTCAACACCGTGGCGATGCACCCAAGGGGCGGTCAGGATTTCAAAGCCGTGATCGCTGTCATTATAGGTGCGCAGACCGATTTGCGTGGATTTGCTCACATCAATGATCCCCTCGGCAGCGGCGCGGCCAAACATGGTGCCATGATCAACCCCGCCGTGATCTTCCCATGTATCACAATGGGCGTCAAACTGGATCAGGGCAATGGGGCCGTATTTTTCGGCATGCGCTTTCAACAACGGATAGGCCACGAAATGATCACCCCCAAAGGTTAGCATTTTTGCGCCACTTTTCAGGATTTCAGCCGCATGGGCCGCAATATCCACCGGCACCGATGCCGCGTCATGCGGGTTGAGCATACAATCCCCCCAGTCGATCACCGCGAGGGTTTCAAACGGGTCAAAACCAAAGGGAAAGGCCGGCAGTTCGGCCAGTTGCACGGAGGCCTCGCGGATAGCGCGCGGCCCCAAACGGCAGCCCGAACGATAGGTAACGGCGCTGTCATAAGGCACGCCGGACACCACGACATCAACCCCGTTAAGGTCACGGCTATAACGGCGGCGCAGAAAACTGAGCGCCCCGCCATAGGTCATCTCTGCCCAGCGTTCATTGTTGCCCTTGGCCCGGAATGCCTGATCACCTTGCATCATTTCACCTTTTTACGCATGAAAAACCACGCGATTGATATACCAATTGCTACCGTTAGCACAATCAACGTCGCCAGTGCATTAATATCGGGGCTAACGCCAAGGCGGACCTTGGAGAAAATCACCATCGGCAAGGTACTGGCGCCCGGGCCAGACACGAAACTGGCAATCACCAGATCGTCGAGCGACAGGGTGAACGACAGCAACCAGCCTGAAATCAGCGCCGGAGCGATCATCGGCAGGGTGATATCGAAAAACACCCGCAACGGGCGCGCGCCAAGGTCTGCCGCGGCTTCCTCAATGTCGTCATCCATATCGACCAGCCGTGATTGCACCACCACCGCCACATAAGCCATGCAAAATGTGGTGTGGGCAATGATGATCGTTAGCATGCCACGCCCGGCAGGCCAGCCGAATATTGCCTCCATGGTAACGAATAATAACAACAGCGACAGCCCGGTTATAACCTCGGGCATGACCAACGGGGCGGTGACCATGCCGGTCAGCAAGCCACGCCCGCGCAGGCGCCCGAAACGGGTTAACACCATGGCGGCAATTGTGCCAAGAACGGTGGCCAGTGTCGCGCTAAGCACCCCGATTTTCAGGCTGATCCAGGCGGCACCAAGAATTTGTGGATCATGTAACAGCTCGCCATACCATTTGGTTGACCAGCCCCCCCAGACCGTTACCAGCTTGCTTTTGTTAAAGCTGAAAATCACCAGGGAAACGATGGGTATATAGAGGAACAAAAACCCGATAAATGCCACCACGGGCAGGAAAATGCTGCGTTTCATGTCGCCCCCCCCTGCTTAGCTTCAGCCATGCGCAACAGCATAATCGGGATGACCAGCAACACCAGCATGGCAATGGCCACAGCCGAGGCAACCGGCCAGTCGCGGTTGGAAAAGAACTCGGACCACAGGATTTTACCAATCATCAATGTGTCAGGCCCGCCCAACAACGCGGGGATAACAAATTCCCCTATGGCGGGGATGAAAACCAGCATCGAGCCTGCGATAATGCCAGGCAAAGACAACGGCAATGTGATCTTTATAAACGTCGTAAAAGGTCTGGCCCCAAGATCTGCTGAGGCCTCCAGAAATGTGTGATCAAGCTTGACCAGATTGGCATAAAGCGGCAGGATCATAAACGGTAAATAGGTGTAAACAATGCCGATATAAACGGCGATATCGGTTTGCATAATAATCAGAGGCTCGCTGATAATGCCGATTTTCATCAGGATCAGGTTCAAGATACCCTTGGTTTTCAGAATACCTATCCACGCATAGACCCGCAGTAAAAACGAGGTCCAGAACGGCAGCACGATCAACAGCAGCAGCAAGGAGCGTTTCGGTTCAACGCTACGCGCAATATAATAGGCCATCGGATACCCGATCAGCAGCGCCAGAACGGTCGCAAAAAACGCAATTTTGATCGAGGACAGATAGGCATTGATATAAAGCGCGTCCTGCCACAAGTAAGCGTAATTGCTGAACGTCGCCTTGATCGTGCCATTAACAAACAGCGGCGAATAGGGCGGGCGGGCAATCAGCGGTTCAGCCACTGAGATCTTTAAAACCACCAGAAACGGAATCAGGAAAAACACCAAAAGCCAGACCATTGGCACGGCGATTACCAGCGTGCGACCGTTCAAGCCAAGACGGGCCAGCAGCCCCCTCATTTGGTTAACACAACACCGGCGGCGGTGCTCCAACTTAGGTAAACGTCCTCGTCCCACTTAATCGCGGCACCATCGTGCAGACGGTTGGATTTCGTGATTTTCAGGATTTTCCCAGTGCCAAGGCGCACACGGTAAACCGACAGGTTTCCCAGATAGGCCACCTCCTCAACCATGCCTTTGACGACATTATCGGCCTTGGGTTTATCGCGGCTGATGACAATGCGTTCCGGGCGCACGGCAACCCAGACTTTCTGATGCGCGTTAACGTTTTGATGGGTGTTCACCACCAGATCAATTCCGGCATCGCTGGCTTTCACCCGCAAGGTATCAGCCACGGCCACGTCAACCGCGCCTTCAAACATGTTCACCGAACCGATAAAATCCGCAACGAATTTGGTATCCGGAGCCTCGTAAATCTGTGGCGGTTCGCCAATTTGTACGATTTTTCCGGCATCCATCACGCCAATGCGGGTGGAAAGGGTCATCGCCTCTTCTTGATCGTGGGTAACAACAATGAAGGTCACACCGAGGCTTTCCTGAATCTGGATCAGCTCAAATTGCGTTTCCTCACGCAGTTTTTTATCAAGCGCGCCAAGCGGTTCATCAAGCAGCAGCAACTTTGGCCGCTTGACCAAAGAGCGCGCCAAAGCCACCCGTTGTTGTTGCCCGCCAGACAGTTGATGTGGCTTGCGACTGGCAAAATCGCTGAGCTTGACCAGTGTTAACATATCCGCAACCCGCGCCATCGCCTCGGGCTTTGAGACCCCCTCGCGCAGCAGCCCGTAGGCAATGTTGTGTTCAACCGACATATGGGGGAAAAGCGCGTAGGATTGAAACATCATATTGGTAGGCCGCAAGTTCGCCGAAACCCCGGCCATATCCTGCCCGTCAATTTCAATGTGCCCCGATGTGGGTGCCTCAAACCCTGCAAGCATGCGCAACAAGGTGGATTTTCCACAGCCTGATCCACCAAGCAGACAAAATAATTCACCCTTGTAAATATCCAGGCTGACATCATCCACAGCTGCGAAATCATCGAAATTCTTGGTGATATTTTTGATACGGATAAACGGCGTTTCCACCCCCTCAATCCAGGGGCGACGTTCACAAGCTGTTAGCTGTTCTGACATAGGTATCCTTGGCTGTCGGGGCGCCATCACAGCGCCCCATATAATTTTACTGCCCGGTTTTCACCCGTGTCCAAAGGCGCGTAATTGTGCGGTCTGTACGTGCGTCATAAACTTGTGCACCCCACAAACGTTCCTTGGCGGCATCGGTCGGGAATATCCCAGGATCAGAGGTGATTTCTTCGTCAACCAACGGCATAGAGGCCGCATTGCCATTGGCATACCAAACATAATTGGTAATATCGGCCGTAATCTGGGCATCCATAATATAGTTAATGAACTGGTGCGCGGCATCGGGATGTGGCGCATCAATTGGAATCGCCATCATATCAAACCATTGCAACGCGCCTTCATCAGGGATCACATAACCGATTTCAACGCCATTTTCAGCCTCTTCAGCCCGCGCCATCGCCTGGAAAATATCGCCCGACCAGCCAACGGCCACGCAGGTATCACCATTGGCTAAGTCATTGATATATTGCGAGGAATGGAAATACCGGATGCTACCACGAATATTTTCCAACAATTGCGCGCCCTTTTCCAGATCAGCCACATCCATAGAGCGCGGATCAAGGCCCAGATAGCTCATGGCGGCGGGTATCATTTCTGTCGGAGCATCCAGAAATGAGACACCGCAATCCGCCAGTTTGGCCACCACTTCGGGATCAAAGACCAGTGACCAACTGTTAACCTCGTAATCCGCACCCAGACGCTCGGCAATTGCAGCGGCATTATAGCCAATGCCCGTGGTTCCCCACATATAGATCGTCGCATACGTATTATCCGGGTCATAAACGCTGGCACCGGCCATCAGGTCCGCGTCCATATTGGCAAGGTTCGGCAATTTTGATTTATCAAGCGCCTGATACGCACCAGCCGCAATTTGGCGTTGCAGAAAGTCCGAAGTCGGCACCACAATATCATAACCAGAACTGCCGGTTAGCATTTTCGCCTCCAGCACTTCATTGCTGTCATAAACATCATAAACAACCTTGATCCCGGTTGCTGCCTCAAATTTCTCAACCGTGTCCTCGGCGATATAATCAGACCAGTTGTAGACATTCACAACCTTGTCCTGCGCGGCCAGCGGATTGGCAATTAATACCGTTGCGGCAAGCCATATTATTTTATTTCTCATTACGTTCCCCCCTTGAAACTGATGGATGATTTGACACCTGTTTGCAAAGGCAAAGCAAGCCTTTTGATTTTTCACACGGTTTCCAGATATGTGGCAATTTCAAAATCACTCATTCTGGATGTAAATTTTTGTAATTCCTGGTGTTTTGCCAGTACATAGACCTCGCGCATCAAATCGGGGTAAATCGTCGCGTTGGTCTTTCCGTTTTCAAATAAGCTTATTGCCTGCCCCCAGTCTGATGGCAATTGCACTAAATTCATGTCATATGCATTCCCAGAAATCGGGTTAACCGGATTTTGTCCAACCTCGATACCTGTCAGCGCAGCCCCCAAAACCGCGGCCAAAACCAGATAAGGATTCGCATCCGCCCCTGCCACTCGATGCTCGATGCGCCGCGCTTTCACAGGGCCGCCGGGGATACGAATAGCCGCTGTGCGGTTCTCATAACCCCAGCAAATTCCGGTCGGCGCATGCGTGCCCGGGGCCATACGACGATAGGAATTCAGGTGCGGGGCAAAAATCAGCGAGGATTCAGGCATCGCGTGCAGCAATCCGTTGACCGCATGGCCTAAAACCGGCGCCCCCTCATCACTGCCATTGTCGAAAATATTGTTGCCCTCTTTGTCTAAAATGCTGAAATGCACATGCAGACCACTGCCGGCCCGGTCCTGATATGGCTTTGCCATGAACGTGCCCGCAAACCCGTGTTTACGCGCTATCCCTTTGACAAACCTCTTGAAAAACGTGGCGTCATCGGCGATTTTTAAGGGATCATCGCAGTGCATGAGGTTCACCTCGAACTGCCCGGCGCCATTTTCCGAGATCGCCGCATCGACGGCCACACCATGCGCATCGCACGCAGCATATACATCGCCAAAGAACCCCTCAAACTGGTCAATATCATCAATTGACAGCACCCCGTCGCCGTCAAGACGCCGTTGCGTTAACGGTGATATCGGCGCATTCGGGCGGTTTTGCGCCGGGTCAGTGATGTAAAACTCCAGCTCCATCGCCGTTACACATTTAAGACCAGCGGCCTGGTAGCGATCAATAACGCGCGCTAAAATCTGGCGTGGATCAACTGGTGAGGGTGAACCATCCTCAAGCGACATCCATAACGGCACCATCGCAGTTGGATGTGCCAGCCAGTCCATTGGCAAAATACCTCTGCCTGTCGGGCGCGCAAAACCATCGCCATCACCAGTGTCAAAAATCAGTGGGTTATTCTGCGTATCCGTGCCCCAAATATCAACCGTGGTGATTGATAAAGGCATGCGTGCGCCCTCGCTTAACAGTTTTTCCGCCTGCCCAACAGGAAGACGCTTGCCACGCCACACACCATTCAGATCGACAACAGCGGCTCGAACACTGGCTAAATCTGGGTGACCCTTCAGCCACTGCGATGCGTCTTCTGACATGATTTCCCTCTCTAGCATAATATAAATAAACTATACCCCTTCGGTAATCCAAGTACCATCACTGTCAATCAATACTTTTAGTTCAATATTAAACCAGTTACACCGTTTTCAAGAATTTTCCACGAGCTCCCTTGCTGTGTTATTACCGTTCAGGCAGATTATGACATAAAATTATGTATTTTGCGGAAATATTCGAATAATGCGTATATCACATCAATTATTAGTAATATTGCGCGATTTGTATAATATTTTCCAAAGTATAAATCCCTATAACTACTTTCTTAACAGGAAATTCATAACAATTAATACCTGAGTGAATTTGCGCACTTGCAGTATTCTCGTTTAATTGCATAAATCCGCATGTGTAATAAATACTCAGGAGGGCAGTCTTAAATGGCCAAGCATAACCAGCCACAGCTTGATACCTCACCAAAGGTCAGCGATGAGATTCGCCATACAACCTGTTATATGTGTGCGTGCCGTTGTGGGATCAACGTGCATCTACGCGATGGTAAAGTCGCATACATCGAGGGTAATAAGGATCATCCGGTTAACAAGGGTGTACTATGTGCAAAAGGTTCTGCGGGCATCATGCAACATTATGCACCCTCACGCCTGCGCACCCCACTAAAACGTGTTGGCGAGCGCGGTGAAGGTAAGTTTGAAGTAATCAGCTGGGAAGAAGCCTTTGACATCGCCACAGGATGGCTTGCCCCTATTCGCGAGAAAAACCCTGAAAAACTGGCGTTTTTTACAGGCCGAGACCAATCCCAATCGATGACAGGCTGGTGGGCGCAAGCCTTTGGCACACCTAATTATGCAGCCCATGGTGGTTTCTGTTCGGTCAACATGGCCGCAGGTGGCATCTATACAATGGGTGGTGCTTTTTGGGAATTCGGAGCACCAGACTGGGACCATACAAAGCTGTTCATGATCTTTGGGGTCGCTGAGGATCACGATTCCAACCCCATAAAAATGGGCCTTGGAACATTGAAAAAACGCGGTGCCAAGGTGATTGGCGTCAACCCTATCCGCTCGGGCTATAACGCTATTGCCGATGAATGGGTCGGCATTACGCCAGGGACTGACGGGCTGTTTATACTGTCAATGATCCACGAGCTATTAAAGGCGGGTAAGGTCGATCTTGATTATCTGATTCGCTACACCAACATGCCATTTTTGGTTAATCAGGATGAAAATAGCGCTGAACATGGTCTATTTATCCGCGATTCCGATGGCAAAGAACAAGTCTGGGACCGCGTGAAAGACGCCCCCGCCGCCTGGGATGCCAAAGGCGTAAAGCCTGCAATGCAAGGCGCATATATGGTTAACGACATCACCTGCACGCCGGCGTTTATGTTACTGGCAGATAAATATATGGCTGATGAATTCACACCTGATGCAGTGGCGAACCGCGTTGGTATTTCCGCTGAACGCATTAAATCCATCGCGGCTGAACTGGCGCAGGTCGCTTTTGGTGAACAAATCATCTTGGATCGTCCATGGACCGATTTTCGGGGGCAAAAGCATGACCAGATGATCGGTCGCCCGGTTTCATTTCATGCAATGCGCGGCATTTCAGCCCATTCTAATGGCTTTCAAACGGCGCGTGCCCTGCATGTGCTGCAAATCCTGTTGGGATCCGTTGAGGTCCCCGGAGGGTTTAGGTTTAAACCATCTTACCCAAAACCAGTTGAAGCTCACCCCAAACCGCATCATAATGTGACACCCGGGCAGCCACTTGACGGCCCGCACCTTGGATATCCACGTGGCCCCGAAGATTTAGCGCTTGATGAAAATGGGCGTCCCAAACGGATTGATAAAGCCTTTACATGGGAGAACCCGCTATCTGCACATGGCCTGATGCATATGGTAATTTCCAACGCGCATGCAGGTGATCCCTATAAGATTGATACGTTGTTTATGTATATGGCCAACATGTCGTGGAACTCATCCATGAACACCAGCGGTGTGATGGACATGCTTACGGATAAGGATGAAAACGGCAAATACGTGATCCCGCATATTATCTATTCTGACGCCTATTCATCTGAAATGGTTGCATTTTCTGATTTGATATTCCCCGACACGACCTATCTTGAACGCCATGATTGCATCAGCCTGTTGGACCGCCCAATCTGTGAGCCCGATGCTTTAGCCGACAGCATTCGCTGGCCGGTCGTGGAGCCTGATCGCGATGTGCGCGGCTTTCAAACAGCGTTGATTCAACTTGGTGCCAAGCTTGGCTTGCCCGGCATGATTAACGAGGACGGTAGCGCGAAATTCAAAGATTACGCAGATTATATTGTCAATCATGAGCGCCGTCCGGGCGTCGGTCCTTTGGCCGGTTTTCGCGGTAAAGACGGCACAGGCAAAGGTCGAGGGGAACCTAACCCAAATCAAATCCAGGCCTATATCGATAACGGTGGGTTCTGGCTGGATCACATCCCCGAATCCGCATCCTATTTCAAACCCTGGAATATGGACTACCAGAATTGGGCCGTTGAGCGGGGCTTATATGATAGTGTGCAGCCTTTTGTTTTTCAGGTTTATCAGGAAACCTTGCAAAAATTCCGTCTGGCAGCCGAAGGCAAAGGGGACATTCAGCCGCCCGAGCACTTACGTGAACAAGTTCGTGCATCGATGGATCCGCTGCCAACATGGTGGGAGCCTTTTGAGCAAGCTCTTGTTAACAAAGATGAATTTCCACATCACGCGCTAACCCAACGCCCTATGGCCATGTATCATAGCTGGGGCACACAGAACGCCTGGTTGCGCCAGATTCACGGTCACAATCTGCTTTATGTGCCTACAGATATCTGGAATACCAATGGCTTTCAGGATGGTGACTGGGCGCTTGTTACCTCTCATCACGGCGCAATTACGGTGCCGGTTGCCTTGATGGAGGCGCTAAATGCCAACACTGTCTGGACATGGAATGCGATTGGTAAGCGCAAAGGCGCCTGGGGCTTACAGGATGACGCGCCCGAATCAACAAAAGGTTTCCTATTAAACCATCTTATCCACGAACTGTTGCCTACCAAAGATGATGGCCAACGTTGGGCAAATTCTGACCCGATTACAGGACAGGCGGCATGGTTTGATTTACGTGTGCGCATTGAAAAAACCGATCCACCGCCAAATTTGCATTCAATCCCCGATGTTGCCCCCCAACAATCCCCCGTTGGCCGTGGCCCCAAAAACGTTGAATATGGTAAGGAGTGGACATGACAAGCCTGCCACAATCCACCGAGAAAAAGCTCGGTCTTGTTATTGACCTCGACACGTGTGTTGGCTGCCATGCCTGCGTGATTTCGTGTAAAGAATGGAACACCAGCAACTACGGCGCGCCCTTGTCAGACATGGATGCATATGGCGCAAATCCGGTCGGGACATTCCTTAATCGGGTGCATACATTTGAGGTAAAACAAGACGATAAGCCTGCGCAAGTCACTCATTTTCCGAAATCCTGCCTGCACTGTGAAGATGCCCCTTGTGTCACCGTTTGCCCCACCGGCGCCAGTTATAAACGCGCTGAGGATGGCATTGTTTTAGTTAATGAAAACGACTGCATAGGTTGTGGTTTATGTGCATGGTCCTGCCCTTACGGCGCACGCGAAATGGACGCGGCCGAGGGGGTGATGAAGAAATGTACGCTATGTGTTGATCGAATTTACAATGAAAATATTCCGCACGAAGACCGTGTGCCTTCATGTGTGCGGACCTGCCCTGCCGGTGCCCGACATTTCGGGGATTTTGCAGACCCGCAAAGCAATGTTTCCATACTCAGCGCTGAACGCGGGGGGATGGATCTGATGCCCGAGCAAGGCACTAAACCCGTAAACAAATACCTGCCACCCCGGCCAAAAGCGGACGTGAATAATGACGTCACCCCAGCCTTGACCGTACAATCCACTGAAACGGGCGGTTTTTTAGGTTGGTTAGATCGAACATTGGAGAAACTCTGATGCATCCCGCACCTTCTGTAATTATCTTTACTGCACTGTCAGGCCTTGGATTTGGCATGATGGCATTCCTTGGGCTGGGCTATCTAAACGTCGTTGGCCTGACTGCTTTTATCTTTGTGGCAATGGCCTATGCGCTGGCAGGGGGGGGGCTTTTGTCCTCGCTCTTTCATCTCGGCCATCCCGAACGGTTCTTAAAAGCGCTGACACAATGGCGTTCAAGTTGGTTGTCGCGCGAGGGGATTTTATCGATTCTGACTATGGGCATTTTTGGCATCTACGCCATTTTGTGGATATTCATGGGCATGCGCATTGAAATACTTGGGTATATCGCGGCATTCTTGTCAATCTGGACCATATTCTGCACCTCTATGATCTACGCCCAGATGAAATCCGTGCCGCGCTGGAATTCAGCCATGACCCCGGTTTCATTCATGTTATACGCCTTTGCGGGGGGGGCATTGCTGAGCACACAAGTGAATATCGCGGGTTGGATGATGGTTGCCCTCGCGATTGCACAAATTATTGCGTGGTTATTGGGCGATGGGGCGTTTGCCAAAAGCGGTTCGGACATGGGTACGGCCACGGGCCTTGGCGAGCTTGGTAAAGTAAGATTGCTGGAAAAGCCCCATTCGGGCACGAACTATCTGATGAAAGAGATGGTCTATGTGATTGGGCGCAAACATGCGTTGAAACTCAGGATCATTGCGCTGAGCACGGGCATGGTAATTCCCGCGGTTCTGCTGCTGGCGCTGCCGCCGGGTCATGTGATCGGATTATTCGCAATCCTTAGCCATATGCTAGGTTTATTTACGGCGCGCTGGTTATTTTTTGCCGAGGCCGAACATGTCGTTGGTCTGTATTACGGACAACGCTAACGCCAAAGTAGCAGCAATAAAATCCCAAGGCTGACGAGGATGATCCCGGTGATTTCACGCCCGCTGGAACGCTCACGGAAAATCAGCGTTGATACGGCAAATGTGAACAACAGTTCCACCTGCCCGACCGCTTTAACGTAAGCTGCATTTTGCAATGTCATTGCCGAAAACCAACCAAGCGAGGCTAACCCGCCGGCCAACCCCACTATTGCCGAAATACGCCAGCTAGCCAGTACTTTTGTGATTTGTCCATCCTCGCGCCAGCGCAGCCACGCGGCCATAATGATGGTCTGGAAAACCAAAACGCAAGCAAGTGTAACCGTTGCGCGGGTCAAAAATTCCCCGGATGGTAACGCCAGGGACGCCGCGCGGTAGCTAACGCCAGACATAGCAAACGCCGCGCCCGAGGCTACGCCAATAAGGCTCGTATGGTTCAAAACCCTGCCGCGCATTCCGTTTGGTGTTGAGATAAGCACAACACCCGCGAGGCTAATGCCAAGGGCAAACAGCGCGTGCATACTGATCATATCACTTAAAATAATCACCCCAAACAGGGCCGCTTGTATGGTTTCCGTCTTGGAAAACGTCGTACCAACCGCAAAATTTCGCAACCCGAACAGATAGACCAGCAGCGCTGTTGCGATAATCTGGGCAACCCCGCCAAGGGCCATGAAACTGGTAAACCGCAGATTTGGCAGGGGCAAATCATACCCGGAAATGGCCAATACGGCCAGAAACAGTACGACCAGAGGTACGGCAAATACGAACCGCGAAAATGTCGCACCACTGTTGGAAAGCTGCCCCTTAAGGTGCTTTTGCAACGCCGAGCGGACGTTTTGCAAAAATGCAGCACCGATGGCAATAAGAATCCAAAGTTCCATGATCTATCTTTCCTGCGCCTCTGATTTTAAAACGCCGTCCAGCCACTGCACGGTATTTCGCGCTGCATTCAGCGCAGATTCAGCTGTTTCAAAAACCCGGTGACCATGATGGCCAATACTAAACCAGCCGCGATTATCCTCTATGTCGCGGCGAAATTCATCAAAGCCATAGCTTGTGTCGGGGCGTTGGAAAACGTCAACGCACAGCATTTCACCGGCAAGATTAATCGATCTGATAACTGTGTTTTTATGTGCCATATCCGAGCCTACATCGCTTTGGCAACAGCACGCAAAGGCACCTTTTGGATTTTCCCGGTTGAGGTTTTGGGAACCTTGGAAAACACCACAGTACGCGGCACTTTAAAGCTGGCGAGATGGGCGCGGCAATGGTCAAATATCTCGGCCTCGCTTGCCTGCATTCCCGGTTTTAATTCGATAAACGCACAAGGTGTTTCGCCCCATTTTTCATCGGGGCGCGCAACAACAGCACAGGCCGCAACCGCCGCGTGGGCATATAGACAGCTTTCAACTTCGATACTGGAAATATTCTCGCCCCCGGAAATTATGATGTCTTTGGCCCGATCACGCAGCTGGATATAACCATCCCCATGCACCACCCCAAGATCGCCAGAATGAAACCAACCATTCGCAAAAGCAGCATCCGTTGCGGCGGCATTATCAAGATATCCCTTCATGGTGATATTACCGCGCATCATCACCTCGCCCATGGTTTCGCCGTCATGTGGCACCTCTTGCATCGTGTCAGGGTTCAGCACTTTGCAATCCTCTTGCACTATATATGCCACCCCTTGACGGGCCTTCAGATTTGCCTGTTTACCAATCGGCAACGCATCCCATTCCCCGTGCCAAGCGCAAGAAACGCAGGGGCCGTAAGTTTCCGTCAAGCCATAAGAATGGGTCATTTCAAACCCTTCCTGCACCATCGATTGCAGGATTTTTGCAGGTGGCGGGGCCGCAGCTGTCATCACTTTGCAGCTGTGATCAAAGACACGTTTTTCAGCACCTGCATTGATCATCATGCCCAGCACAATCGGTGCGCCGCACAGATGATCTGCACCATGTTCGGCGATGGCTCCGTAAATATTAGCAGCCGTCACCTTGCGTATGCAGATATTAACGCCCGCCTTGGCCGCAACCGTCCAGGGGAAACACCAGCCGTTGCAGTGAAACATCGGCAACGTCCAGAGATACGTTGGATGCGCCGTCATATCCCACTCCAATGCATTGCCCAGCGCATTCAAATATGCGCCGCGATAATGGTACACCACCCCTTTTGGATCCCCTGTAGTGCCCGAAGTATAATTTATACTGATCGTATCCCACTCCTCCGCGGGTGGTTTATAGGTGAAATCAGGGTCACCGCCGGCAATAAAGGCCTCGTAATCCTGCTCCCCCAGCAGCACGCCACCCTGTGCGTTCGGATCGTCAATATCAATCAAAACGGGTGTGTATTTGGCCAGAGATACGGCCTGTTTTACGATCGTTGAAAACTCACGGTCCGTGACCAGAAGCTTAATCCCTGCGTGGTCAATAATATAGGCAATCGTGCGCGCATCGAGGCGATAGTTCAATGCATTCAGCACCATCCCCGCCATCGGCACGCCAAAATGCGCCTCGTATAATTCAGGGGTGTTGGCAGCCATAAAGCCCACAACATCACCTTTTTGCAACCCGGTATTCTGCAACGCCGAGGCCAATTGGCGACAGCGCGCATAGGTTTCAGACCAGTTACGACGCAGATCACCATAAATCACTGCCGTGTGGAGCGGATAGGTTAATGCGGTGCGGTGCAGAAACGAAATCGGCGTCAGCGGCGCATAATTTGCGGGATTTTTACCCAGTTTCATATGCGCCTGTGTCATTTTACGCTCCGCTTCAGGTGAATTTATTATCCCTAGGAAAACCACGCGGGGCCATACGGCCCGCCGCAGCACGTTTGCCCATCCAGTCGCCCAGATCAACCTCGGTGCGGGTCCGCCCGGCCGGGTCCAACCAGCTCAGGCCTTCAGTCAAGACAAAGGTTCTAATATCTGACAGCTCCCCGTCTTTATCGCCGTATTTTTGCAACCGCACTCCTTTTCCGCGCCCCATTTCCGGCAGTTCAGCCAGCTGGAAAATTAACACTTTGCGGTTCAGCCCGACGCAGGCGATGTGATCTCCAGCAACCGGCGTGCACGTCAGCGCCTTGATCCCCGCCTTAACATTCAGCACCTGGCGCCCGGTGCGGGTGTGTGCGATCACTTCATCTTCGGCCACGATAAACCCGTCACCGGCGGTTGATGCGACCAGCAATTTACGCCCGGGTTTGTGCAGAAATAAATCCACCATATCCGCCTCATTTGGCAAATCAACCATCAGACGGATTGGCTCACCCATGCCCCGCCCGCCCGGTAAATTACTGCACGCCAACGTGTAAAACCGCCCGTTTGAGCCAAATAATGCCAACTTATCAGTCGTTTCCGCATGGAAAATAAATCGCTCCGCGTCACCGTCCTTGAATTTCAGTTCGGAATCGAGCGCCACATGCCCTTTCATCGCCCGCACCCAGCCCATCGACGAGCAAACAACTGTGATTGGTTCACGCTCAATCATGGCCTCAATCGGCACTTCTTCAAAATCGGGGGCCTCGGCCAGCTCTGTACGCCGCGCGCCGCCAGGGGCCGTTTTACCGAATTTCTTGCGGGTTTCGCGCAGTTGTTCAGAGACCTTTGCCCACTGCAAATCATCGTTTTCCAACAGGTCCTCAATCTCGGCACGTTCGATTAATAATGCGTCCCGCTCACGGCGCAGTTCCATCTCTTCGAGTTTGCGTAAGCTGCGCAGCCGCATGTTCAAAATCGCCTCGGCCTGCACATCGCTAAGGTCAAATTCGGCCATCAACATGGCTTTTGGTTCATCCTCATACCGAATAATCTCGATAACACGGTCAAGATTGAGAAAGGCAATAATATAGCCCTCTAGCACCTCAAGACGCGCATCAATTTTGCCCAATCGAAACTTTGAGCGCCGCTGTAAAACCTCGCGGCGGTGATCAATAAAGGCGCGCAAAACCTCTTTCAGAGTTGAAACTTTCGGCGTCAGCCCATCGATCAGCACATTCATGTTCATCGAAAACCGCAGCTCAAGATCGCTTTGGCGAAACAGGGTTTCCATCAGCACCGTCGGGTCCACAGTTTTGGCGCGAGGTTCAAGAATCAAGCGAATATCTTCGGCGGATTCATCACGCACATCCCCTAGAATTGGAATTTTCTTGGCGTTGATGATCTCGGCGATTTTTTCGATCAATCTTGATTTTTGCACCTGATACGGAATCTCGGTAACGACGATATGCCACTTACCATGCCCCAGATCTTCTATCTCGTATTTGGCGCGCAATCGAAAAGATCCACGCCCGGTCTTATAAGCATTCAGGATGTTTTCACGCGGCTCCACCAGCACACCGCCAGTTGGAAAATCGGGGCCTGGAATGTATTCCAGCAACGTTTCATCACGCGCATTTGGGGCCTTGATCAGATGCAAGGCTGCATCACACAGCTCGCCAATATTATGGGGCGGAATATTGGTCGCCATGCCCACCGCAATCCCAGATGAGCCATTCGCCAGCAGGTTTGGAAATTCCGCAGGCAACACGACCGGCTCGCTGAGCGTGCCGTCGTAATTGTCACGAAAATCAACCGAATCCTCATTCAGGCCGACCATCAACGCCTCGGCGGCGGCGGTCATACGGGCTTCGGTATAGCGCGCTGCGGCGGGGTTATCGCCATCAATATTACCGAAATTCCCCTGCCCGTCGACCAGCGTATAGCGCACGCTGAAATCCTGCGCCAAACGTGCCATGGCATCATAAATCGCGGCGTCTCCATGGGGGTGATAATTCCCCATAACATCGCCGGAAATTTTGGAACTTTTGCGATAACGCCCCTTATGATCCAGTTTCAGTTCGCGCATTGCATACAAAATCCGCCGGTGCACAGGCTTTAGCCCATCGCGCGCATCCGGCAAGGCACGGTGCATGATTGTTGACAGCGCATAGGTCAGATATCTGTCCCCAAGCGCGCGGTGCAAAGGTTCAACAGTTATCTCACCGCCATCGGGTATATCGGGGGTATCGGTTCGTTTAGCCATAGATGTTGTGTATAACGCCGTTTGCAACGGGTCCAGTGGGAAAAATGCAAAGCGCGAAATACACGAAAACATTATACTGAAATACGCTAAACAGTAGACGGCTGATGCCAAATTCACTACAAAATATTGAACACCATGCCCATTACGTATCTAGGAAAAATATGCTTACCGCCCCTCCCCTAGCGTTAAAGCTAACAGCTGAGCGCAATATCGACTTTGATGACGCGTTCACAATACAGTTTTTATTATCGAAAAACCCCAATCTAGAGGTCGGAAAATTTCACCGCAAGTCTGCTGGCGATTGGACGCTCTATCACGGGAAAAACTTACCTGTTTTAGCTCTGAACGATCAAAGTGGTGCGTTGATCGGATATTTCCTGGGCATTGGGGTGGATGAACACGGGCAACTCGTTACTGACAAATTTGGTGATGCATACTCTTTAAACGATGCTGATTTTGTGGAAAGCATAGAAGAATCCATTGCTAAAATTGCCGGGCGCTATATCGTTATATTGATAAACATCCAGTGCAAACGCATATATTTTGATCCTTGCGCAACCCTAGGTGTCGTTTTTGACGAACAGACCAAAACCGTAGCCTCATCTGTTACCTTATGTCTGGACCGAGATATAATTGATAATCCAAATTTTGAAAATAATGCTGTGCTGTCGGGAAAAGACAGTTATTTACTACAACAAACCAGTGATAAATATATAAAATTAATAATAGCTAATCACTTCTTAAATCTTGACGATTTTTCGTTGACCCGCCACTGGCCCAAACCAGAACAAACATTTACCGCCAAACCAGAGGAGTACGATGCCCTGGCAAAAGACATCATCGAACGCTTATCTGACATCTTCGGCGTAATTGTAAAAAACCATGAAACAATTGTCGCGATTTCAGGAGGGGCTGATTCCCGCAATATAATAGCTGCCGCAAAAGATCACCTAAAGGATGTGAAACTATTTTTCACGTTTGGGCATAATTTTATGTCGCGAAATGACATGGAAGTAGCCGCTATAATAGCTGACTTTCTTGATGTTCCATTTAAGGGATATGATGCAGTCAAAGACGAAAACCATGAAATTCCTAAGGGCTTTAAAAAGCGACAAATGCACTACAGATATCGAATTACATCCGGGTTTTCGTATCCAACCCCTCCAGAAATACATCAAGATCTACAACACTATCTACCTAAAGGGGCAGTTCATTTTCGTGGAAACTTAATTGACCTGCTAAAATCAAAAAACTATCCAAAAACATTTTTTTCCGTGCAAAGTGATGCTGAACATCGTGAGGCAGAACTGCGTGGGCTATTTCTGGGAACCCCTTCAAAAGAAGCGTTAGAGAAATATATGCCAGCCTATATGGCATGGTTCAAGACCCTGCCCGAAAATGCCCATCCTGTATCATATGACATGAAGTATATGGAATTATTATGGCCCGTGTTCTCTCAAATCTTTTACGGGCTGCATCACACATTTTATTTATGCCCTTTTTCCGATCGCCGCTTGATTACAAATGCCCTGCGCTTTCCTGTGTCATATCGGCGTGGTGGGAATGCTGTTAATCTTGTTCTCAATACAGCCATGCCCGAGCTTGCAAATATTCCATTTCTAAGGCAGCATATTGCCCGTAAAAAGAAGCACTAGAAGGCATCCAATGACCCAGAAAACGATCCTCATCACCGGGTGTTCATCGGGTATTGGCTATGACGCGGCGCATAGTTTGCACAAACGCGGTTGGCGGGTTTTCGCGAGCTGTCGGGCCGAGGCTGATTGCGCACGTTTGCGCGATGAAGGACTGGAAAGCCTGCGGCTGGACTATCAGGATGAGGGCAGTATTGAGACCGCGCTCCAAAATATTTTAGAGCGCACAGACGGCACCCTCGATGCGGTTTTCAACAACGGCGCCTATGCTATTCCCGGCGCGGTTGAGGATCTGTCGCGCGACGCTTTGCGTGATATTTTTGAGACCAATGTTTTTGGCCCCCTTGATGTAACAAACCGGGTTCTACCGATTATGCGCGCGCAAGGTTACGGGCGGATAATCCATAATTCCTCGGTACTTGGCTTTATCTCAACGCCATTTCGCGGGTCATATTGTGCGACAAAATTCGCGCTTGAGGCCCTGACAGACGCGCAACGTCTGGAACATCGCAACAGCCCGATAAAATTTATTCTGATCGAACCCGGGCCAATCCCGACAGATTTTCGTAAAAATGCGGCCAAGCAATTTGAAAAATGGATTGATTGGGAAAATGCCCATCGCAAGGATTTTTATAAGACCGACGTACGCGGACGTTTGTACGACACATCCGGTAAAAAGGATTTTTCCGAGCTACCTGTTTCTGCAGTCACAGCCAAGCTGATCCACGCACTTGAATCGCGTAATCCGCGCCCGCGGTATTTTGTAACCACTGCAACCTACGCTGCCAATATTATGCGACGTTTTTTGCCAACCCGCCTGCTTGATGCCATATTGGCGCGACAGTAGCGCCCTTGGCACCTGCCCACCCGCCCTCTATGCTATGCAAAAAGGAGGCCTGAATGTCCTACGATCCATTATTTCTACTTGTCATATTCGCCTGTTTAACCGTGCTTGCCGTGTTGATTTTCGGCGTGGTCGTATTTGCCAAAGGTGGTGAATTTAACCGAAAGCATGCCAACAAAATCATGCGGTTACGCCTGTTTTTTCAACTCATCGCGGTGGTGCTGATCATGCTGTATATCTGGCTACGTAGCGGAGGATAACATGGTTGTTTTGAATAAAATATATACCCGCACAGGCGATAAAGGGGATACGGCCCTTGGTGATGGAACCCGCGTTCTCAAAAACAGCGCCCGTGTAAACGCATATGGAACGGTTGATGAACTGAATGCCAGCGTTGGCCTTGCTCGCCCTCACGCAAAGGGCGAAACAGACGAAGCCCTTGCGCGTATTCAAAATGATCTTTTTGATCTTGGCGCCGATTTATGTCGCCCTGAAAGCCCGCGAGATGCAACAACGCCGCACCCGCCTTTGCGTATTATTCAAGCTCAAACTGATCGGCTAGAGAGTGAAATCGATGTAATGAATCATGGGCTTACCCCGTTGCGCAGCTTTATTTTGCCCGGCGGCAATGCTTTGGCCGCACATTTGCACCTGTGTCGCACCGTTACACGGCGTGCCGAACGGCTGACAATTACGTTGTCTGGCATTGAAAATATCAACCCAGACACTGTTAAATTTCTCAACCGTCTGTCCGATTGGTTTTTTGTTGCAGCGCGCGTGGCCAATGATAATGGCACCGAGGATGTTCTTTGGGTCCCCGGTGCCAATCGTTAATTAAAAAAGCGCCGCCACAATTGCATCGGCCAACACCTGTTCGCCTGCCGCATTCAGATGCGTGTTTGTCGCCCCTTGATGCCAAACGCTCCAATCCCCTTGGGTCACACCACCTGCAACAATAAGGTCACGCATATAGGCATATGTATCGACATATTCCACACCCTCAACGCTGGCAGCGGCCTGTTGTTTCACCCGGACAGACGCGCGCAGGCTCTGCTCGGTTGAAATAGTATCACCGCTGCTGGCAAAATTCAGATAGTGCGAGCCGACAACAACGACGCGCGCAACCCCTTTTGCCTTAACAATTTGAATCCAGTGGCGCAAATTTGTCTCGGTATCAACCGCCACATCATCCCCAGATACCGGTACAGTACTTAAGGGGGTATCAAGAGTTAACGCATTCCCGCTTACCGTCGCGATTTCACGACTTTCGCCATTGATAATAACCCATCCACCCACCGCCATTTTTGCCGCAGTTGCCACTGTGAGACTGCTGGCAGTAGGTGCTGGTGCCGCCTCAATCGTCGTAATAGTATCGTTTGAACCAGCATAAATCGTCGCGATGCTTGGGATATCCTCAAGGAAAAAATCATCCACCTCGGCCAGCATTTTTGCAGAACTTTCGCCCGAACTGCCAAAGTTTCCTGCGGGCATTCCTTGGGAAAACCCAATTAAATGCGGATAAAAATCTGACGCGGGCATACCAAAAGACACGTTAAATGTGTGGCTGTCACCCTCAGCAGCGAAATATGGCCCTAGCGGAGTTAGTGTTAAGCGGCGCTCACGGATAATATGCTCACAAATCACGACGATTTCGGCCAAATGTCCATCAAGTCCGCGCAAGACCCGATCTGGGTATCCGCCTAAACCCACATGGGTCTCTGGCCCGGTTGCGGCAAGTAAATGCAGGGTATCATCCGTTTGAATGCCCCCTTCATCTATCCAGCTGCGACCAAACGAATCGGCCCCAAAAAACGTGAGATACTCAGTATTTGCAGCCAGTGACATATCCGATATCTCTGTGTCAGCACTTGTGCCATCGCCTGTAACCATCCGAAAGTTTGCGCCTGGCGTTGTATACATGGCGAAACGGTCACTGCCCGAATTATCCGCCATGAATATATACCGTTGCGCAGCACTATCCGCCCCATTCAATTGATAGCGGGCATAGACATGGATTGCCGTTGCGTCATAGGGAAAATTGCTTTTTGCCATGGCAACTGCGAAATCTCGTGCCGCATCCAGCACCAAACCTTTAGCCGGATCAACCAGCCACGAATCCGTGCCATATTTTGTTAATTTTGCCTGTGGATCACCATCAAAATTATTTGCCGGTGTCACGCTGTCATTCACGATCATCCTGTTTTGGATGAAATCAATCGCGAAACCATTTCGGCCTGCCAATATTGAAAATACCGGTGGGGTTGCGCTGCCCTGTGCAACGCTACCCCCTCCAAGCCCTATTTTTAAGGATAATTCCATGAGTTCACCACAAAGCGACCAGATCACTGGCGCTGGTTCCCGTTGCTAGAATACGATCAACCCGCACCGGCAATATGCCCGCAGGCACAGATTTAAAAACCACCGCTGTTGTTTCATCCGCCATATGGACGGTAATATCACCGGAAACACCGACGTAAATCGCGCGCGAAGTATGGGTTATATCAACCGCATCATTTGGCGTGACGCTCATCGCTTCGCGCGCCGGGGATTCCAGACCACCCATGGTATTCTTATAAGTATCAATAGCCATTGTAATTCCTTTTCAGCAAAAAAAATCCGGCAAAGCCAGATGTCAGTGGATTAATAATCTCGGGGATATCGGGGCAGTTGCGTAAATATCTTGCTCTGGCCCTATGAAAGTATCGTTACAGCAAAATCCTAACAATTTAGTTAATATTTTGTTTATTTCGTCAAAATGCAGAAGTTACGTCATGTTTTTCTTGCAGTGCCATAAAACTACTGCTTCACTCTGATGCAGGGCGGCGTTTTTCACTGTCACCAGTAAGAAAATGCGATAAACTCGAAATAATTACCCCGCATTGAGTGGGAATAACCTGGAGATACACAAATTATGAAGGTGCTTGTACCTGTTAAACGTGTGATTGATTATAACGTCAAGGTCCGTGTCAAAGCGGATGGCAGCGGTGTCGATCTGGCCAACGTTAAAATGTCGATGAACCCATTCGATGAAATTGCAATTGAGGAAGCGATCCGCCTGAAAGAAGCCGGCAAAGCCTCGGAAATCATTGCTGTATCTATTGGTATTAAGCAAAATCAGGAAACATTGCGCACAGCACTTGCTATGGGAGCAGATCGCGCGATCCTGATCATTGCCAGCGAGGATGTGCACAATGATATTGAGCCGCTTGCCGTTGCCAAACTGCTAAAAGCCGTCATAGACGCAGAACAGCCCACGCTGGTTTTGGCCGGAAAACAAGCTATTGATAATGACATGAACGCCACGGGCCAGATGCTTTCGGCACTGCTTGGCTGGTCGCAGGCAACCTTTGCCTCAATGTTGGAAATCGACGGTGATCATGCATCCGTTACTCGCGAAGTCGATGGTGGTTTGCAAAGGATCAAAGTTAAAATGCCTGCGATTGTTACTGTGGATTTGCGTCTGAATGAACCGCGCTACGCCAGCTTGCCCAATATAATGAAGGCCAAACGCAAACCTTTGGAGGAAAAAACACCTGATGATTATGGTGTTGATATTACGCCGCGCCTGACAATTCTTAGTACGGTTGAACCAACCACACGAACGGCGGGTGTTATTGTTGCTGATGTGGCGGAACTTGTTGCCAAACTTAAAGACGAAGCGGGAGTGATCTGATGGCTGTGCTTTTACTTGCTGAAATGAATGGCGCTGAATTATCAGTCGATCAAACCGCTAAAACGGTCACGGCGGCGCGTGCACTTGGCGATATTACGGTGCTTTGCGCCTCTGCAGAATGCAGCGGTGCAGCTGATGGGGCGGCCAAACTTAATGGTGTTGTCAAAGTTCTTTGCGCTGATGATGCAGCATATAGGAACGGGTTGGCCGAACCGATTGCCGCATTGATCACCACTCTTGCCAAAGAATTTACGCATATCGTTGCCCCGGCCACAGTGTCGGGCAAAAATATCCTGCCCCGGGTTGCGGCACTTTTGGATGCCATGATAATTTCTGACATCACCAATATCATTGATGCCAATACATTTGAGCGCCCGATCTATGCCGGCAATGCCATCCAAACTGTTCAAAGCGCTGATGCGACAAAGGTTATCACAATCCGCACCGCTGGTTTTGAAGCTGCTGCTGAAACTGGTTCGGCTTTGGTTGAACAGGTTTCTGCGGCTGAAAACCCTGAGCTGTCAGAATGGGTTGAGGATAAAGTGCAAAGCTCTGATCGCCCGGAGCTCACATCCGCCAAAATTGTCGTCTCAGGTGGGCGCGGAGTTGGCTCAGAGGAGAACTTCGATCTTATCGAAAAACTTGCTGATACACTGGGGGCTGCGGTTGGTGCATCGCGCGCTGCGGTGGATTCCGGATATGCACCAAACGATTGGCAGGTTGGTCAAACGGGCAAAGTTGTCGCGCCTGATCTTTATATCGCCATTGGCATTTCCGGGGCCATTCAGCATCTTGCTGGCATGAAAGACTCCAAGGTTATTGTCGCAATTAACAAAGACGAAGAAGCGCCGATTTTTCAGATTGCCGATTACGGGCTGGTTGCGGATTTGTTTGACGCGGTGCCTGCGCTTACCGATGCATTGAAATAACTATGCCAATTTCCGAAAGGCCCCCTCAATCGTGGGCCTTTCGGTTATGCTGATATCTTTTCACCACTTGATAACATCAGATGCACTTCATCAGATACAGCTTTTGCAACCGTTTCATGGGCGCTGCGTGTCATCCAGAATGAATCCTTTTTGCTGCTGCCAAACAGCATATCTTTTGTACGTTTATTAGGTATTTCAACCTTGATTACTCTGTCAGCTTTCTTGGCAACGACATTAATCATTTCTTCTGTAATTATAGAGTCCTCACCATATCCCTTTTCGGGGGCCAACCATAATAACGCTTTATTCGTTTCAATATCTTCCAGCAATTCCAGCATCCGCGCCATCCAGGCTGAACGCTGTTCGGCCAGCACGATTTTATATGCGGTTGCATCCACAGACTGAATTTTACGGATCATTGCCGGCACGTATTTGAAGTTCTCAAAATCAATATTCGGATAAAGCGCCTTAAGCATGTCTGAAACTGCGCGCAGACGGAAATTTCGACGTGGAAATACCGAGTACATCCGGTTGGACAGCGGCACCGCATCCATGGCCTGCACAACACATATTTCCGCATTAGAGCACGCTTCCAAGATCACGGGATCTTTCAGGAAAAACCCGGGGCCAGCACCAGGTGTTCCCCAATTTACACAGCTTTTCTTAACCTTCCTTTGCACCAATTTAGGAAACGGCGTTGTCACAAATTTTCCGAATGGTTCAGAGCCGCCAATAAAGGCAATATATGGATTTTTCAGGTTTGGCTTTGGCCCTCTAAATATCTGTCTGCTGCGTCCAAAACGGTACAAATCAACCTCCCCGGCTTCTTCAATTGCAATACCATACCCCATGGTGTTTCCCTCACTATTTACAAAACCAGTGATTCTGGCCCGTAGCAGAGATTTTCAGGTTTATCTTAAGGGGGTGTTAATTTTGAAGGTGAATTGATTAACAACTTGCACCGCTTAGCTGCCCCAGCATATGTTTGCTGAGAATTTTACAAGGAGCATTACATATCATGGAGATCAAAAAGGTTGGCATAATCGGTGCCGGGCAGATGGGAAACGGGATTGCACATGTGTTTGCTCTTGCGGGTTACACCGTTGTTATTAATGATATTTCCGCCGATGCTTTAGATGATTGCAAGGACATAATTACAAAAAATATCGCTCGTCAGGTCGCGCGCGGCAAAATTTCCGCGTCCGATCAAAATGCAGCTTTATCGCGCATCCACCTTGAAACCGATATCGCAACGCTGGGCACCCTTGACCTCGTAATTGAGGCAGCAACAGAAAAAGAGGCGGTTAAACACCAGATTTTTGCCAGTCTTGCGCCCCATTTGGCCCCTCATACGATCCTTACATCAAACACCTCGTCGATCTCAATCACCCGTCTGGCCGCCGCCACAGACCGCCCGGAAAAGTTCATGGGATTCCATTTTATGAACCCGGTGCCGATCATGCAACTCGTTGAACTTATTCGCGGAATTGCAACCGATGATGCGACCTATCAAACCTTGAAAAAGGTTGTTGAACGCCTTGGTAAAACCTCCGCCAGCGCCGAGGATTTTCCGGCCTTCATCGTTAATCGTATCCTGATGCCGATGATCAACGAGGCGGTTTATACCCTTTATGAAGGCGTCGGTACCGTTGAGAGCATTGACACCTCGTTAAAGCTTGGCGCCAATCATCCCATGGGGCCGCTGGAGCTGGCGGATTTCATTGGTCTGGACACCTGTCTGGCAATTATGAATGTGTTGCACGAGGGGCTGGCGGACACCAAATACCGCCCCTGCCCATTACTGGTAAAATATGTCGAGGCCGGGTGGTTAGGGCGAAAATCAGACCGGGGATTTTACGACTATCGCGGGGAAACACCCGTGCCCACACGTTAAACTAACGCCTTACTGCCCATATCCAGATATTTTTGACGCCGCGCTGCGCGCAGTTCATCCGGTTTTGTTTTACCCAGTTCTGTCAGCAATTTTTCAATCGCTTTGCCCACAGATTCTATCGTTTGTTTCTGGCCACGTTGCGCCCCGCCAACCGGTTCAGGGATAACGTGATCTGCAATGCCAAGTTTGTTCAAATCCTGCGCTGTCAGGCGCAAAGCATCCGCAGCTTCACGCATTTTGGTCGCATCTTTCCACAAAATCGAGGCACAGCCTTCGGGTGAGATCACCGAATAAATTGAATGCTCCAACATCGCCAAACGATCGCCAGTAGCGAAAGCCACAGCACCGCCGGACCCCCCCTCACCAATAATAATTGCGATCAGCGGCACTGAAACCTGCAGGCATTTCTCGGTAGATCGCGCAATAGCTTCAGACTGGCCACGTTCTTCAGCCCCCTTGCCGGGAAAAGCACCTTGGGTATCAATCAGTGTGATAATAGGCAGACCAAACCGATCAGCCATATCCATCAGACGAATAGCTTTGCGATAGCCCTCGGGGCGGGCCATGCCAAAATTATGTTTGATCCGCGATTTGGTGTCATGGCCGCGTTCATGACCAATCACCATCACCGGCTGGTCGTTAAATCGCGCAAGCCCCCCCATCACAGCATGATCATCGGCAAAATTCCGATCCCCTGCCAGCGGGGTATATTCGCTAAACAATGCCTCGATATAATCCTTGCAATGAGGGCGATCTGGGTGGCGCGCGACCTGACATTTACGCCAAGCAGAAAGATCGGCATACAAATCTTTAAGCAGTTTTTCCGCTTTTTTGTCGAGTGCGGCTGCCTCTTTGGTAACGTCCATCTCTTCGTTTTGGCGCGCCATTGCCCGCAATTCCTCGGCCTTACCTTCGATTTCGGCAAGCGGTTTTTCAAATTCGAGATAGTTTTGCATGATTACTTTCCCCGTGGACATCTTCGCACAGTTATATGGCGGCGTTGCGCAGGAATTGCAACGGGTAGCGTGCTTGAATTACCCGGCAGACGACCGAGTATTATTCCGTTTCACGCACAAAAATCATGCCATAACCGCAAAGTTTCTGACAATCATTCGCGTCCCGTTTTTCCTCCCCTGTTGTAAGCGATGCGGCGGCGCCGCGCCCCTCAAAACGCATGTCATCACAGGTGCCATCATCGGCATATTCCGACGCGTTCGTGCCAAAATCAATCGCGTCACAACTGGTTTGCACTGCCGCAACAGCCGGATCCCAAAGCGTGATCCTGCCGCTTTCATGGGCTTCGCGACAATCTTCAGCATCCCGTCCAACCGAACTCCAGCGCAAAACATCGGCCATGCCTGCGCCAAAGAAACGCCGGTCATCACATTCGCCATCTTTAGAATATTCGCTGCTGTTATCGCCATAAAGCGGGTCTTGCACTTCGGGTTCAGGAATATCTACAGGAGCAGTTTCACGCAAGAAAACCATACGGTAATTGCATAATTTTTGGCAATCACTGGCGTCTTTACCCAAATGTTCCTCACCTGGGCGTTCAGCTGACCCGAAACCTTCAAATCGTGGATCATCACATGCACCGTCATCGGCATATTCCGAACTATCATCACCAAAATTAATGGCTTGGCAATCTGTACCTGCAACCCTCGCGGTTAAATCCCACAGACTGATGGTGCCCGCTGAATAGGCGGCGCTACAATCACTGGCATCGCGCCCGACAAGCTTCCAGCCTAGTTCCAATTCCATGCCCGTGCCTTCAAAACGGCGGTCGTCGCAAATTTCATCAACCACATCGCCGCTATCATCGCCAAAATCGATTTCCTGCGCGAAAGCGGCGGCACTGATCATCGTTAATAGGCTGGCAATTAAGAATATCGTCTGTTTCATGGCAAATACTTTCGTTAGGTGTTTTCCTAAGTATTTATCAGTTCTGCCTGTTTGACAATACCCTCTGCCTGTCTGATGGACGCAAGATCGACCAGACGCCCCTTGTAAACGGCAGCTCCCTGCCCTTCGGATTTAGCGACCTCCATGGCGGCTAATATCTCTTGCGCTTCGGTGATTTGCGCCGTGGACGGGGTGAAAACCGTATTGGCAAGCGCGATTTGTTTAGGGTGAATTGCCCATTTGCCAACCATACCCAAGGTGGCTGAACGTCGCGCTTGCGCTGTAAAACCGGCATCATCCGAAAAATCCCCGAACGGCCCGTCAACCGGCAACAGACCATGGGTGCGACACGCCGCCACGATAGCGACAATGGGTGCATGCCAAGGGTCGGCCACATGGTGCGTATCCCCGTCAAGCATATAGTAATTTTCCTGCGTGCCCCCGATACCTGTGGTTTGCATGCCCATGCTTGCTGCATAATCGGCAGCACCGAGGCTCATTGCAACCATTCGCGGGCTGGCGGCCGCAATTTCTTCAACATGGGAAAGACCCGCCGCCGTTTCGATTATCACCTCAAAATTTATCGGTTTTGTGCGCCCCTTGGCCATCTCCACGGCACTGACCAACGCATCAACGGCATAAATATCCCCCGCATTACCAACCTTGGGGATCATGATCTGATCAAGACGCCCCCCTGTCTGTTCCAGCAGTTCAATCACGTCGCGATACCAGAATTCTGTATCCAAACCATTGATCCTGACCGAAAGGGTTTTTTGCCCCCAGTCAATGGTATTCACGGCCTCAATGATATTTTGACGCGCCAGATCTTTATCCGCAGGGCTAACCGAATCCTCCAGATCAAGATTAATCACATCTGCAGCACTAAGCGCCATTTTGGGGAAAATTTCCGGCCGTGAACCAGGGCCAAAAAGTTGGCAACGATTAGGGCGTGCAGGGGCGGCAGGTTGAATTTTAAAGCTCATGCGAAGAACCTTCGTATAATTATGTTACATTTATCTTGCAGAACTCATCACAATATTACGCGCCCATGTCAATCATCAAACCCGTCTTCACCCAATTCACCTGCACTGCGCGCCACATATATAACATATAAGCTGATAACCACGGACAAAAGCGACGAGGCCAGCATCAGGTATAACAACGGATAAGCCCCGCTCTCGGCGGTTAATAATCCCCCGCCAATCGCCGAAAGCCCGGCACCACCGCCGATCAAAACCGCGCCACCCAGCCCCGAGGCGCTACCTGCCAAATGGGGGCGCACAGACACGATTCCAGCGTTGGCATTAGGCAGGGTCATACCGTTGCCAATGCCAAGAATGCTCATGGTTCCGAAAAATGCCAACGGAGTTTCAAAACCTGCATAAAACAACACAAGCGTCAGCGCCATACCGGCAGAGCCAATAATACCCCCATATAACATCATCTGATTTAAGCCCACGCGACGGGAAAATCGCCCGGACAAATAATTCCCTGCCATATAGCCTGCCGAGATAAAGATAAAATAAAGACCAAGTTCCGCCGGATCCAACCCCAACACAATAGAGGCCACAAACGGCGCGCCCCCCAGAAACGCAAAAAATGCACCTGCGGCAAACCCGGCGCTCAGCGCATAGCCCCAGAACCGTCGTGAGCGGATAAGTTCGGGATAAGCTTTGAACTGCGCCTTGAAACTGGATGATTTGGTCGTATTCGTTTCCCCCAGATCAGCCCAGACTAACCATGTAACCATCAGGCCGAAAACCAGCACCAGCGTGAAGGAACTTTGCCAGCCAAAATGCTGTTGTAAATAGCCCCCCAGCACCGGCCCCAGCATCGGCACCACGGACATGCCCATGGTGATATAACCGATCATACTTGCCGCTTCACTAGGTTTCACCATGTCACGGACAATCGCACGTGACAAAACCATACCTGCAGCAACTGCCCCTTGAAACATTCTAAAAAACAAGAAAACTTCGGCGCTCGGTGACAAAATACAGCCAAGTGTCGCCAATAGAAATATACTCAAAGACCACAGTAAAACCATCCGCCGCCCATAACGGTCAGATAACGGTCCGATGACCAGTTGCAACACCGCCGTAATCGCAAGATATGCCGAAATCGCCAACATCATAAAACTGTATTCGGCGTCGAAATACGTGGCCATTCCGGGCAAAGACGGTAAAAATATATTCATATTCAGCGCCGAGACGCTAGCCAATAGGACGAGGGTGACAACATGGGGCGGTGTGTGCCGACTTAACCAGATGGCTCTGTCAGATAAATGTAATTTGCTCATGGCGCTACCTTACGGCCATTTTGTGCAAGTGCAATGGAGATCGTAACCGCGTTATTGTAAATCACTAAAAGCCGCCGTGATGCGGGCAACGGCCTCCACGACCAACGCGCGTCTTGTCCCTAGATTGAACCGCAAATACCCAGCCCCGCCGCTCCCAAATGTTGGCCCATAATTTGCCGCAATCCTGGCCTGTTTTTCAATACGGTCCGTATATTCGCGCACATCCATTCCGGTACCGGAAAAATCCACCCAGGCCAAATATGTCGCCTCAAGCCGCATGGATTTCAGCCCGGGAATAGCATTGATCCCTGCATCAAAAATTCGCATGTTTTCCGCAAGGTAGTCACGTAAATCCACCAGCCAATCATCGCCATGGGTATAGGCCGCTTCGGTCATCGCCAGACCAAAACTGTTGCCAGACATACCGTTTGCCCCCATGGTTTTAGCGAATTTCGCGCGTAATTCCGGATCTTGAATAATCACATTCCCCGTATGACCACCGGCTATATTGAATGTTTTTGATGGTGCCGTCAGAACCAGCAAACGCTCTATAATATCGGGTGCAGCCAAAGATATGACCGTATGCTTAGTCCCGGTAAAAACCAGATCATGGTGAATTTCATCAGAGAGCAAAATCAAATCATGCACCACACAAAAATCCGCCAGTTCCCGCAGCTCAGCGCGCGACCAAACCCGCCCGCCGGGATTATGCGGAGAGCAGAGGACAACCATTTTCTCATCACCCGTAAGCTGTGCTGCAAGGGCGGGCAAATCCATCTCGTAGCGCCCGTCTTTCTCCACCAGCTCACTTTCAACAATCTGACGGTTATTGGCCGAAATAACGCGGGCAAAAGCATGATATACAGGCGTAAAAAGGATCACCCCGTCGCCCTCATTTGTATAGGTTTGCACACAAAGCGCTGTGCCATTAACCAAACCATGTGTGGTGAAAATCCACGCCGGATCGACCTGCCAATTATGGTGCCGGGCCATCCAGCCGCAAATCGCATTCCGATAACTTCCGTCCTGCCCGTAATAGCCATAAACCCCGTGATCAACCATATTTTGCAGCGCATCGCTTACCGCTTGGGGCGGCTTGAAATCCATATCAGCCACCCACATGGAAATCCCGTCATCAGGTGAGACGCCGTAAAGCGCCTCCATGACATCCCACTTTGCAGAATGGGTGTTGCGGCGCTCGATTATTTCGTCAAAATCTGTCATGGTTCCCCCCAGTTTACCCGATGTAATCTACCCGTTTAAACGCCCGCTTCAATAGCAAACCTTGCACCAATCCTGAACATCGCTTAAATGCCCCACATGACATTGCGAAACATCCTTATTCACCCCGACCCACGCCTGAAAAAGGTCTGCGAACCTGTGGCCAGTGTCGATGCTAAAATCCGCACGTTGGCCGATGACATGTTGGAAACGATGTATGACGCGCCCGGCGTTGGTCTTGCGGGGCCGCAAATCGGTGTCATGAAACAAATTTTTGTTATTGATTGCGCCGATAAAGAAGGCACACCTGACCCTATGGTGTTGATAAACCCCAACATTACCTGGCAGTCCGAGACGCTTAACACCTATGAGGAAGGTTGCCTCTCGATCCCGGATATATATGAGGAAATCACCCGCCCTGAGATGGTGCGCATCTCATATCTGGGGCTTGATGGCCAGCAACATGAGGATGAATACGAGGCGCTTTATGCGACCGCAACACAGCATGAACTGGATCACTTAAGCGGCGTTCTGTTTATCGACTACCTTAGTAAGGTCAAACGCGCCATGATCACCAATAAGATGAAAAAACTCAAAAAAGAACGCACCCGTGCCTAGACCGTTTCTTATCTATCCCGACCGGCGGCTGAAAACCATCTGCCCGCCGGTTAACGAAATTAACGACACAGTGCGCGCGCTTTGGGAGGATATGTTAACGGCCATGTACGCCATGCCCGGCGTCGGGCTGGCCGCCCCGCAAATCGGAGAAACCATACGCTTGGCCGTTGTCGATTGTTCGGCCGCGCACAACCGCCCCATTCGTATGGCAAATCCTGAAATCATTCACGCCTCGGCCATGTTTCGCACCCATGATGAGGCCAGCCCAAATATCCCTGAGTTATCCGCAAAAATCACCCGGCCACGCGCCGTAACTGTTCGGTTTATGGATGAAAATGATGAAATTGTTGAACGTGAGTTTGTGAACCTGTGGGCAACCTCAGTGCAGCACCAGATCGACCATCTGAACGGTAAAATATTTGTAGATCACCTAAAGCCGCTAAAACGGAAAATGTTGCTGGCAAAACACGCAAAAAACATGCGGCGGAGGGGCTGATGCGGATAATTTTCATGGGAACGCCTGATTTTTCTGTGCCGGTACTCGACGCCCTTGTCAGCGCGGGGCATGAGGTCGTTTGCGTCTATACCCAACCTCCCCGCCCCGCTGGTCGCGGCAAAAAACTGCGCCCAAGCCCTGTACAATTGCACGCAGAATCCCTGGGCCTGATGGTTCGTTATCCATTGAACTTTAAGGATAAATCAGATCAACAAGCTTTTTCAAACCTTAACGCAGAACTTGCTATCGTTGTCGCCTACGGCCTAATTTTACCGCAGGCCATCCTGGACGCTCCAACACGTGGGTGCATTAATATTCACGCATCCCTCCTGCCGCGCTGGCGTGGTGCCGCACCCATTCAGCGCGCCATCATGGCTGGTGATGCTAAAACTGGCGTTTGCATTATGCAGATGGCCGCTGGCCTCGATACTGGCCCGGTTTTGACCCGTGCTACCACGCCGATTACGCAGGATGATACCAGCCATAGCCTGCATAACCGCCTTGCCAATATGGGCGCAGAATTAATAGTTAACACGCTGGAAAATCTGGATTGCCTCACGCCGGCTCCACAACCCGCAGATGGCGTGACATATGCCGCCAAAATTGCCAAATCCGAGGCCAAAATTGATTGGCAGAAACCCGCGACTGAAATTGACCGTCTGATCCGCGCAATTTCCCCCTTTCCCGGCGCTTGGTTTACCCTGAATGGCATCCGTATCAAAGCACTGCTCTGTTCAGTTGTGGATACTCAAGGCCCCACGGGTACCACGCTTGATTCAGCCCTTACCATAGCTTGCAAGATAGGTGCCGTGCGTTTGCTGCGTGTGCAAAAAGCCGGTAAAGCCCCACAAAATACTGATGATTTTTTACGCGGAAACGAAGCACCACGCGGCACGACCTTAGAATAACAATTGCGCATATTGTCTGCTGGCGGTATGGTTTATCAACCAAAGGGAACTCCATGTTTTTCGCATTTTTCGGCTCAATGATTATCGGCGGCATCATCGGCTATGTCTCCGAGAAATGGAATTTTACCCGCAACGGTTATCTACCAAGCATCATCATATGCCTTGGTGGCGTATTCTTGTTTTACATGTTCCGTGTCATGTTTCATTTCAGCCTTGGCAGCCCCGGTATTGACGCCATCATCGGTGCAGCTGGAGCCTTGGTCATTGTACCAACGGCGCGGCGAAAATAGTAACATCCCTTATCCAGACTGCTATTAAATTTGCCATTTAGCCTTACGTTTTTCAAAAAATGCGCTGACACCCTCAACCGCTTCTGCTTGCTCCCATGTGTCGACTAGACGCTGAATGGTATCGTCTATGACTTGGTTGTCAATTTTAGGCCCCAAACTTCTAACCAAAGCTTTCGTGGCTGCAATTGCTTGTGGCGCTGCCGATAAATAGAGCAATATTTCATCCTCTATGGCCGTATCTAAATCATTGGCAATTTCAGATACCAAACCCAACTCAAGAGCTTTATTGCAATCAAAAATACGTGCTGACATAAACACCTGCCGCGCCTTTCCTTCGCCCATCCGTGCGATAACATAAGGGCTAATAGTTGCAGGTATCAATCCTAATTTAACTTCTGTTAGCCCAAATTTTGCATTTTTCGAACTTATCACATTATCACAGACAGATATTAATCCAACGCCGCCACCAAACGCATTTCCATGAATTTTGCCTATAACTGGCTTGGGCAACAGGTTAAAATCATTCAACATTTCTGCTATTTTCCGAGCCTCGGATATGCGCGTAGCACGTGTCGCGCTCATCTGCTCCTGCATCCAGGAAAGATCGCCACCAGCACAAAAACTCTTGCCGGAACCAGCAAGTACCACTACGCGAACATCGATATCCGCACCAAGTTTATGGCAAATATCTGTCAGCTCGGAAATCATCACACTAGACAGTGCGTTATGTTTGCTCGGCCGATTCAATGTGATCGTTGCAACCCCACGATAATCAATATCCAGTTTTACTGTCGCAAAATTCATCTCAACCCTTTCGCAGTGATTGCGCAAACTTTGCAACCCTTTCCAACTTTGAAACATCCAATCCGGTTTCATAACCAAGATCAGCCATAAGGCGCGCAACAGCAACCGTATCCACATTTCCCTTTGCACCAGGGGCATACGGGCACCCACCCAGCCCGCCAACTGATGCGTCAAAAACACGAAGTTCACGATTTAAACTTACTTCAATATTATTGAGCGCTTGATTATTAGTATCATGATAATGCCCGGCTAATTTCGCGGCCGGAATCCTGGTCAATACGGCATCAAGCATACGCGAAATACTATCTGGCGTGCCTGTTCCCACTGTATCTCCTAGGCTAATTTCATAACATCCCATTTCGAACATCTGCCAAGCAACCTCAGCGACCATATTTGGCAGAGTTGGTCCATCATACGGGCATTCAATTACGCAAGAAACGTAGCCACGAACTTTCATATTATCAATATTTAATGCAGAAAAAATTGGCTTGAATCGCATAAAACTTTCATTTATTGAACAATTTATGTTCTTTTGGCTAAACCCTTCTGAAGCCGATCCAAAAATTGCGATTTCATCAACACCACTGCTAATTGCATCCTGATATCCGCGTAAATTTGGCGCCAAAGCGCCATAGGTCACTCCTATTTTCCGAAGGATTCCACGCAACACATCCTTAGCATCAGCCATTTGCGGTACCCAGTTAGGGTTAACAAAACTGGCCGCTTCGATATGGGTAAAACCACAATCAGATAGTTGATCAATGAGGGAAATCTTATCTTTAGTGGCTATCAGCTTTTTTTCGTTTTGAACGCCATCACGAGGAGACATTTCATAAATGCGAACAGGCTCACCCATCCTTCGGTTCCAAAGTCAGCAAAACCTCACCAACCTCAACTTGTTGGTTTAGGCTTGCAAAAACATCGGCAATGATGCCATCTCGAACCGAGATAATAGTATGTTCCATCTTCATTGCCTCGACAATCAACAGTATCTCGCCCTTGGTAACTTTTGATCCGGTTTGTGCTTTGACAAGTTTGATAACCCCGGGCATAGGTGAAACCAACGTATCGCTATGAGATGTGTTCTCTTCATCAGTCAAAAAATTATCAACAATCTCAATACGCTCAGCCCCTCCTGTTTGGAAGAGAGTGATCTCATTTCCCGCTATACTATAGTGTAACAATAACACTTGATTTTCATACCGCCATCGCATTAAATTTGAACCGATAACTTCAATTTCAATCAAAAATACCGTCGAACCTATCAAGATTTGGTATTTTCCAGCTTGGATACAAGACACCACGCATTCTTGTAAATTATCATCTGAAGATAATAATAGAGAACGTTCAAGTGGCGTCCAAACATGCCAACCGGAAAGTGAAGTAGCATTTAGTAAGTCCGAAGCCAAAATAGCTGTAAGTGCCCAGGTTATCTGATTAGTTTTATGTTGAACTATTAGAATATCCAAGTTGTTTTCTATGAGGCCAGTGTCAACATTTCCTTTTGCAAATTCTGCATGATTACACAAGGCCGACAAAAAGTTTGAATTAGTTTTAGTTCCGGCAATATGGCTTTCAGAAATCGCATACCTCAACTTTGAAAGCGCCTCATTCCGCGTTGTTCCATGCACGATAATTTTTGCAATCATTGGGTCATACCAAGGTGTTATATCATCACCGGCCCGTATCCCACTATCAACGCGTGCAGTATTTGATAGAGCTATATAATTCAATTTTCCGGTTGCCGGCAAGAATCCAGAAGGTACATCTTCGGCATATATCCGTGCCTCGAACGCATGTCCGTTTATCGTTAAACTATCTTGTGTTTGTGGTAACGTTTCTCCAGTTGCAATGCGTAATTGCCATTCAACAAGGTCTATACCCGTTATCATTTCCGTTACAGGGTGCTCTACCTGCAAGCGCGTATTCATCTCCATAAACCAAAACCCATCAGGGTGCAGGCCATCTGAGCAATCAACAATGAATTCTACTGTACCGGCACCACTATAATTTACCGATTTGGTGCATCGAATGGCTGCAGCGCCCATAGCCTCCCGCATTTCAGGGGTCATTCCGGGTGCCGGAGCCTCCTCAATTACTTTTTGATGGCGGCGCTGCAGCGAACAATCGCGTTCAAACAAGTGAATTACATTACCAAAGTTATCGCCAAACACTTGAATTTCGATATGGCGCGGGGACGTTATCCATTTTTCAATCAAACAATGCGCATCCCCAAAAGCCGATAGGGATTCACGTTGCGCACTTTCCAGAGCTGCGAGGAATTGATCAGGTATTTCGACCTTGCGCATACCTTTTCCACCACCGCCAGCACGCGCTTTTATTAACACAGGGTATCCAATTTTTTTAGCCTGCTGCGCTAGAAAACTACTGCCTTGGTTTTCTCCGTGATAGCCAGGCACGACTGGTACACCCGCCTTTTCCATCAAGATTTTGGCGGCGTCTTTTAATCCCATTGCCCGAATGGCCTGGGCTGAGGGGCCTATAAATCGCAAACCTGCTGCGTTTACTGATTCGACAAATTCCGGGTTTTCAGACAAGAACCCATAGCCAGGATGTATGGCTTCAGCACCGGATTTCAGGGCAATTTCGATGATTAGGTCAATTTTTAGGTAACTTTCTGCAACAGCAGCAGGACCGACACGATAAGCCTCATTCGCCATTTCCACATGCTTGGCTGAAACGTCGGCATCGGAATAGATCGCAACAGTTTTTACGCCCATTTTGTGCGCTGTTTTCATAATACGGCAAGCAATCTCGCCGCGATTTGCAATAAGAATTTTGCTAAACATTCAAGCCCCCGTTACATACGAAACACGCCAAACTGCGTGTCTTTAATCGGTGCATTCAGCGCAGCCATCAGTGATAACGCCAAAACTTCACGGGTTTTTCGTGGGTCGATTATACCGTCATCCCACAGGCGGGCAGACGCATAAAGCGGGTGAGATTGGCGCTCAAACATCTCAATTGTCGGGCGTTTAAATTCAGCTTCTTGCGCGCTTGACCATGTGTCACCTTGTCGTTCAATTGCCTCACGCTTGACGATTGCAAGAACATTTGCAGCCTGCACGCCACCCATTACAGAAATACGCGAATTTGGCCACGTCCACAAGAACCGCGGGCTGTAGGCACGCCCGGACATACCGTAATTTCCCGCCCCAAAAGAGCCTCCGACAAGCATCGTGATTTTCGGCACTTTTGTGGTAGCAACGGCAGTTACAAGCTTGGCGCCATGTCGGGCAATACCCTCGGCTTCGTACTTTTGACCAACCATGAAACCCGTGACATTTTGCAAAAAAACTAACGGAATTTTCCTTTGAGAACAAAGCTCTACGAAATGCGCGCCTTTAAGCGCGCTTTCAGAAAACAACACGCCGTTGTTCGCAATAATACCAACCGGCATGCCCATGATATGGGCAAAACCACATACCAGTGTAATTCCGTACCGCGCCTTGAATTCATCAAAACGTGAACCATCGACAATCCGGGCGATAACCTCGCGAATATCATACAGCGTTTTCAGATCAGCCGGAACAACGCCTAAAATTTCGGTGGGGTCATAGGCCGGTTCTTCAATGCTTTGCAGCGCAACAGTAGATGGTTTTATGCGGTTCAAATTTCCCAAAGCCTGACGTGCCAACACCAGTGCGTGTGCGTCATTTTCGGCTAAATAATCCGCGACACCGCTTTGACGCGTGTGCACGTCGCCACCACCTAAATCCTCGGCACTGACGATCTCGCCTGTGGCGGCCTTGACAAGTGGCGGGCCGGCCAAAAATATCGTCCCTTGTTCCTTAACGATGATCGTTACGTCTGACATAGCGGGGACATAAGCGCCGCCAGCCGTACAGGACCCCATAACAACTGCGATTTGCGGAATGCCCTTGGCCGACATGTTGGCTTGATTGAAAAAGATACGGCCAAAATGGTCGCGATCCGGGAAAACTTCGTCTTGTTGGGGCAGGTTAGCACCACCGGAATCAACCAGATAAACGCACGGCAGATTATTTTGTTCAGCAATTTCCTGCGCTCTTAAATGTTTTTTAACTGTCATAGGGAAATAGGTGCCGCCCTTTACGGTGGCATCATTGCAAACCACCATAATTTCGGCACCATGCACAAGGCCAATCCCTGCGATAACCCCGGCACCCGGCGCGGCGTTGTCATACATATTATGTGCAGCCGTCGCGCCAATTTCCAGAAATGGCGAACCCGGATCAAGCAGGTTTGCCACACGATGGCGTGGCAACATCTTGCCGCGGGATAAATGGCGGTCATGAGCCTTTTTGCTACCCCCTTCGGCTGCAACGGCTGCAGCTTTTGCGATTTCAGCAAGGGCAGATTCATGTGCTTTTGCATTATTTTTAAACGTATCGGAACCTGTGACAATGCTTGATTTTAACTGCATCAGCCCGTCACCTTCATCAATTCCCGTCCGATCAACATCCGGCGGATTTCACTGGTTCCAGCCCCGATCTCCATCAGCTTTGCATCGCGCATAAGACGTGAAAGCGGGCTGTCGTTCATATACCCCGCGCCCCCCATGGCCTGCACCCCTTGCGTCGCCATTTCCATAGCTTTTTCAGAGGCATAGAGAACACACGCCGCAGCATCCTGACGCGTTACCTCACCTCGATCGCAAGATTTTGCTACCTCGTAAACATATGCACGCGCCGAATTCATCGTCGTATAAATGTCGGCAATTTTACCCTGCATAAGCTGAAAATTTCCGATACTTTGCCCAAATTGCTTGCGTTCATGCATATAGGGCATGATGTGATCGAGCACTGCGTGCATGATCCCGACACCGATACCTGACAGCACCACGCGTTCAAAATCGAGACCCGACATCAACACGGCAACGCCGCGCCCCTCGTCCCCCAGTACATTTTCAAACGGGATTTCAACATCCTCGAAAATCAGCTCTGCGGTATTGGAACCGCGCATCCCCAACTTGTCAAAATGTGGGCTGGTGGAAAACCCGTTCATGGATTTTTCAGCGATAAAGGCCGTCATGCCCCGCGAACCCGCATCGGGGTCGGTTTTTGCATACACCACCAGCGTATCTGCATCCGGGCCGTTGGTGATCCAGTATTTCGTGCCGTTCAAAACGTAACGGTCATTCTTCTTTTCAGCCCGCAGTTCCATCGAAACAACGTCCGATCCGGCGCCGGATTCTGACATTGCCAACGCCCCAACATGTTCACCAGAAATCAGGCCGGGCAGGTATTTTAACTTTTGCTCATGACTACCGTTCAACTTAATTTGATTAACACACAGGTTGGAATGCGCACCGTATGACAGCGACACACTTGCCGAGGCGCGCGCGATTTCTTCTACCGCAATCGTATGCGCAAGATAGCCCATGCCAGCCCCGCCATATTCCTCGGGAACCGTGATGCCGTGCAGGCCAAGCGCACCCATTTCGCGCCAGAGTTCTGGTGGAAAATTATTCGATTTATCGATGTCACCAGCCATTGGTGCCAGCCGGTCTTGCGCCCAGCGATGGACCATATCACGCAAGGCCTCGACATCGTCTCCACAGGAAAAATTCATTGATGCGGTAAACATAGCTGGATTCCTTTGGGTGCTTGCTATCAGCAAATGAACATATGTTCATTTACTTTGCAAGCCTAAACCGCAATGCGTTCCACGAACCAATACGCCGCAATCAGTGAAATCATCAGTGACAGCGGTGTGGTGATAACGGCGCGGTACCAGGATTTGCGGCCAAACCAATAGCCAAACAGCCCGAAACAAACGGCAATTACCGCAAGCTGACCCAGTTCCACCCCGATGTTAAAACCGATCAGACCCTGCATAAATTGCGCGCGCGGCATGCCGACCTCGCTCAGGACTGCGGCAAAGCCCAGCCCGTGCAACAGACCAAACAAAAATATGACAAAGGGCCGCCAGGGGTTAAGCCCTTTCACAAAGATATTTTCCACCCCGACATAGACAATTGAGGCCGCAATTAATGGCTCAACAATCCCCGCAGGGACGCTGACAAGGCCAAGCATACCCAGCGCCAGCGATATGGTATGCGCAATCGTAAAGGCCGAAATTTGCCACAAAAGTGTGCGCATTCTGATGGAAAGCAGGAACAACCCAACGACAAACAAGATATGATCCAACCCTTTGGGCACGATGTGTTGAAAGCCAATCACGATGTAATTGATAAATATCATAACACTGGATTGAGGCGTGACGCCGAGCACCGAAAACGGCGCGCTCTGTTGGCCACCCGTAAGATAGGCGGAATAGCCATCCTCACCCGCAAGGGTCGTAACACGGATGATAACAGGGCCAAATTGTTCATTCCAGCCAAAGCGCATTTCGCTGCTGCCTGCAGGAATTTTGGCGTTAAATATTATGCGGGAATCGCGGGTAAGATCTTTGTTGCCAACCTCTGGTATTTGGGTCTGAATGACCTCAACCTTTAGCGACGTGCCGTCAACAATCAAGTGCAATCCATCAAGGAATTCGGCTTGAAATTCGTTAAATTCGGCGGCCAATTGCGCAGGCTGCAATTTGCGCAATGCATCATATTGCACCGCATTTTCCGATTCCGCAGTATCACCCAGCGTTGGTTCAATTCTGGCAATCAGCGCCTCGAGCGTCATGCGGATATCAATCTTAACCGCACCTTCACCAAATCCGATGTTAGCGACAGCAGGACGTTGCTCATGTGGCATAGCCCCGATTGGCAGCAGGATAAGAATGAGGGCAAATAGTCTGTGCACAGCAATGTTCCTTGACTTATTCGAATTTGAGCGGAAAGCATACAGTTGACAAATATTAATGGAAGAACCAATGCCGAATATCCGCCTTATATCAAAAATAGTATTTACATGCCTAATGGCTGCGCCCCTGCCAGCCCTTGCCCATGAATTTTGGCTGCAAGCGCAGGATTACACCCTTGAAACGGGCCAAAAATTGCGTGCCGAAATCCGTGTTGGGCAAGGTTTTAAGGGTAATGAATACAGTTATAACCCCGAACAATTCTACGAATTCGCGCTAACAGACAGCCATGGAAAAACACCCATTGAAGGGCGTATCGGCGACATGCCGGCAGTAGAAATCATCCCTAAGAATGACGGGTTAATAGTACTTAACCATTTTTCCACGTCCCAACGACTGATCTATCAGGACGCCGAAAAATTTGTGAGCTTCCTTGAAAACAAAGGGTTGGATTGGGTGCTGGCAAAGCACCGTGAACGCGGGCTTCCGGCCGTTGGTTTCAAAGAAGGTTACACGCGGTTTGCCAAATCTCTTATTGCCGTGAACGGAGGGGCGGGGCAAGACGCGCCTACGGGCATGCATTTTGAACTGGTCGCCCTGGCCAACCCCTATACTGACGATCTGACCGACGGTTTGCCGGTGCAATTATTATGGCAAGGGCAAGGGTTAGCCGACATTCAAATCGATGTTTTCCATAAATCTGACAGTGTCGAGACCACAAAAATCCATGTCAAAACCGATGCAGATGGCCGCGCGATAATCCCTGTGCAAATGCCCGGGGAATATCTGGTTAATGCGGTGCATATGATCATCCCGTTTGCTAAAGATATCGAGCGTACCGGCACTGTCTGGCACAGTCTGTGGGCTTCTCTAACCTTTGAAATCATCAATCCGTAAAGGCAGATATGAAAAAGTTCTTTGTCACATTTTTTGATTGGCCCCCGATCTGGCTGCTGTTTGCAATGTCTCAGGTCTGGCTGTTATCCCGCGCTTTCCCGAGCCTGTCTTACCCCATAAAAATCCTTGGGCTGCTAGGCTGGACTTTGATCGTTGCCGGCGTCATTCTGATGGTGTTCAGCGCCTATCTGTTCTGGCGCCACCGCACGTCCGTTATCCCCAAACGTACGCCCGAAAGCCTGATCACAACTGGCCCCTACCGTTTCTCACGCAACCCGATTTATCTGGCGGACCTGATGATCCTGATCGGGCTGGTTCTGATTTATGGCTCGATTGTGGGCCTTATTTCGATAATTGCCTTTGTCAGCATCATAAATGCCCGATTTATCAAACACGAAGAGAGCTATATGCTGGCAGAATTCGGCGACATTTTCAGCGCGTATTGCACTCAGGTTCGGCGCTGGGTTTAAAGATTAAAACCCGTTTGCGGCCTGCAATTCCCGAACATATTTGATAATTACGCCAATCTCATCATCGCTGATTCCCTGCACCGGAGGCATATTGCCAAAGGGCCAGTGATGCGCCCGCACGCCATTTTTGGCGGCATTATAGAACGCACCATCGCCGTGATGACCCGCTTTGTAAATCATATGCAAAAATGATGGGCCTTGTTGGGTGCCCACAGCATTAATCCCGTGGCAGGCCGCGCAGTTTTCTTCAAACGCTATCCGACCAGTCTGTGCGATGTGTGAGAACTCTGGAATAACCAGCCCCTCCATGCCCCCCACATCCATCATCTTTTTGTGCTGCATACCCATATACATCCAAAAGCCAAATGCGATTGCAAGCACCACTATAATAGCCAAAATTATTTTCATTTTCATCTTCAATCCCTTCTCATATTTCCCCGGCCAATCCTTTAAGAATCGGGCAATCCGGGCGATCATCACCCTGACATTTGTTCACAAGTTCAAAAAGTGTGGCGCGTATGGCTTGCAATTCTGTAATTTTTTGCGAAATTTTGCCCAAATGCTCCTGAGCCATGGCTTTTACGTCGCTGCTGGCGCGCGTTGTGTCTTCGTAAAGTGACAGCAGCACGCGACAATCTTCAATAGAAAACCCCAGCCCGCGGGTGCGTTGTAAAAACGCCAGTTTATGCAGGTGAATATCGCTAAAATCACGGTACCCATTTGGGGTTCGGTCCGGCGTGATCAGCCTGATATCTTCATAATACCGGATGGTTTTTGCCGGCAGACCGCTTTTGCTTGAAACCTCGCCGATATTCATTTTTCTGCCTCCGGTTGCCAGCGTTTCAATAGTAATGAGTTGCTGACAACACTGACGCTTGAAAATGCCATTGCGGCCCCGGCCAATGCCGGATTTAAAAAGCCCAGCGCAGCAATCGGAATGCCTATCATATTGTAAACAAAGGCCCAAAACAAGTTTTGGCGGATTTTATGTGACGTGGCTTTGGCAATATCCAGTGCCGCGACGACAAGCATTGGATCAGGGCGCATCAACACAAATCCAGCCGTTTCCAATGCCACATCCGCACCGCCCCCCATGGCAATACCAAGGTCGGCAACAGCCAATGCTGGCGCGTCATTCACGCCGTCACCGACCATAGCAACATGGCGCCCGTCAGCTACAAGCGCCTTGATTTCAGCAACTTTATCTTCGGGGCGCATCTCGGATTTCACCTCATCAATCCCGAGCGCTGTGGCAATATTTGCTGCCGTTTGCGCATTGTCCCCCGTCAATAACATCGTGCGAATACCTTTCGCTTTCAGCGCCACAATCGCCGCCCCAGACTGCGGGCGCGGTGTGTCGGCCATGCCAACCAGCCCGAGTATATCGCCATTGCGCACCACCCAAACCACCGTTTGACCTTTTTCAGCCATAAGCCGCGCGGTGTTTTTCATCTTTTCGCTCGCATCAGATGTCGCAAAAGCCTGCCGCCCCACCAAAATTTGCGCGTCCCCCAGCGTTGCCACAATACCCGCGCCAATTTTCGCCTTGAACGTCGTGGGGGCTAACAGCGGCAGTTTTCGCGCCTTGCCAGCAGCAACCATTGCTACCCCCAACGGGTGTTCCGACCCCATCTGCGCTGAGGCGGCAATAGTTAACATTTCATCCTCAGAAATACCAAAACTTTGCATCTCGACAATCTTTGGCTTACCCATAGTCAGGGTGCCGGTTTTATCAAAAACCACAGTATCAATACTTTTAGCGCGCTCCAACGCCTCAATATCGCGAATCAAAATTCCGTGGCGCGCGCCCACCCCGGTGCCTGCAACAAGTGCCGTTGGTGTTGCCAGCCCCAACGCACAGGGGCATGCGATCACCAGCACCGCGATTGCCGAAGCCAAGGCAACCTCAAACGCTGCACCGCTAAACAACCAACCCGCAAAAGTCAGTCCCGAGATTACCAGCACAACAGGCACAAAAATGCTGCTAACCCTGTCCACCAGCTTTTGAATCGGTGCCTTGCCGGTTTGCGCCCGCTCGACCATTGTAGCAATTTTTGAAAGCGTCGTGTCTTGGCCAATTTTTTGCGCCCGGACCCGCAACAGTCCCGAACCATTAATCGCCCCAGCAACAACGCTGTCACCTTTGGTGCGCAATACCGGCATCGATTCTCCAGTTATCAGGCTCTCATCCAGCTCGGATTCGCCTCGAATTATTTCCCCGTCAACGGGCAGACGTTCGCCGGGTTTGATAATGATCACATCACCGATCAGAACCTCGGAAATCGCGACCTCCGCTTCGATCCCTGCGCGCAAAACCACAGCACTGTCCGGGCGCAATGCCATCAGGGCGCGCAAAGCAGATGAGGCCGAACGTTTCGCCCGCGCTTCCAACACTTTGCCTGCCAAAATCAGGGTGATAACAACGGCAGATGCTTCGAAATACAAATGCCCCGCGGCGGCCTCATGCAGCGTTAAAACCAACCAGAGACTGTAAAAATACGCGGCACTTGTACCAACAACAACCAGTTGATCCATGTTGCCTGCGCGTGCGCGCAACGCATGCCACGCAGCCAGATAAAACCGTCGGCCAATGTAAAATTGCACCGGTGTCGCCAGCGCCAGTTCAAGATAAACCGGCAGGCGAAACCCGCCGCCAGCCAGCATGATAAACATCTGCGCAATCAGCGGAACCGTCAGAATCGCCGCAAGAATAAGTTGGCGCATATCTTGGCGCAAACCAGCCTGAACCTCGGCCTCACGATCATCTGTGATCCCGGTCGAAACTTTCGACGGATAACCCGCACCCGTTATCCCTTGGGCAATATCGTCAGGCGTAATTTGCCCGGGTATGTAATGCACCGCTACGTTTTCTAACGCCAGATTTACCTCAGCCGACAAAACCCCTGACAAGGCGTTCAGCGCCTTTTCCACCCTTCCCGCACAGCTGGCGCAGGTCATTTTTGACACGGCTACAATAGCCTGCGCTTCACGAACCCCGTATCCAGCCATACGCACCGTATCGACCAAGGATTGCGCCGAGGATTGCTCAGGATCATACGTTACATCCAGTTTTTCTAGCGCCAGATTAATCGATGCATCTAGAACACCGGGTTGCGCTGCCACAGCCTTTTCCACCCGCCCGGCACAGCCCGCACAGGTCATTCCTGTTACCTCAATATTGATCGAGGAATGTAGCTTTTTCTGCGTATTATCCATGGGTATTCTCCTTAGTATTTCACATATATAAAGCTTCCAGTTACAGGAAGGTCAACATATTTTTAGACTTGGATCACATAGCTTCCCGCCCTATAAGGCCATGTAAATCATTGGAGAGCACCATGCGAACCGCAAAAATTGAGCGCAAAACTGCCGAAACGGACATCACCGTTGAGATCAATCTCGATGGAACCGGCGTTTATGACAACCAGACCGGCGTTGGCTTTTTTGACCATATGCTGGACCAATTGTCGCGCCATGCATTGATTGACATGAAAATTCGCGCCCGCGGGGATTTGCACATCGACGATCACCACACCGTTGAGGACGTGGGCATTGCACTGGGCAAAGCTCTCGCGCAAGCCATTGGCGACAAACGCGGAATCACGCGCTATGGATCATGCATGCTGGTCATGGATGACACATTGATCCGGGCGGCGCTGGACATGTCGGGACGGGCTTTTTTGATCTGGAAAGTAGATTTCACGGCCGAACGTATCGGCACGTTTGATACCGAACTGGTGCGCGAATTTTTCACTGCGTTTACCATGAACGCCGGTATGAACTTACATATTGAACGTCTGGACGGCATCAATTCGCACCACATCGCCGAGGCCAGTTTCAAGGCACTGGCACGGGCTTTGCGCGTGGCGTTGCAAACCGACCCGCGCAAAAGCGACGCGGTTCCTTCTACCAAAGGCACGCTCAGCGAATGACGACGGTCATTATTGATTACAATTCCGGCAATATCCATTCGGCGAAAAAAAGCTTTCAACGCATGGCAGCAGAGGGCGATTTTGGCACGGTTCTGGTAACGTCTGATCCTGATACAGTGCGCCGCGCAGATCGCATTGTCTTGCCCGGCGTCGGTGCGTTTTCGGATTGCCGTCAAGGGCTTGCAGGTTTTGACGGCTTATTTGACGCACTTGAGGAACAGGTGCTGCAAGGCACTCCATTTTTGGGCATTTGTGTCGGCATGCAGATGATGGCAACGCTGGGGCGCGAGCATGGAAATGCCACAAAAGGCTTTGACTGGATCGCTGGCGAAGTGGTCAAAATGGCGCCTGCTGACCCAACATTGAAAATCCCGCATATGGGCTGGAATGAACTGGAAATCCAACAAAAACACCCGTTGTTTGAGGGTATTTCAGACGGGGATCACGCCTATTTCGTGCATTCCTATCATCTTGCACCCAAAAATTCCGACCATCTGTTGGCCAGCGTTGATTACGGCGGGCCGCTCACGGCAATGGTTGGGCGTGACAATATGGTAGGCACCCAGTTTCATCCGGAAAAAAGCCAGAAAACTGGCCTGCGTTTCATCACAAATTTCTTGCGCTGGGCCCCTTAATTAAACGCGGCGATGCTGTCGCGTTGCCAATAGCAGGCTGGTTTCGCTGGTCGCAATACCGTCAATCAGACGGATGGCACGCAAAACCTCATCGAGCTTTTCCAGCGTTGTTGTACGCAACTCTGCCACCAGATCCCAGCGCCCGTTCGTGGCATGCACCCGCAGCACTTCGGGCATGTTCAACAGGCGTGCAACCACCCGTTCAGTCCCACGCCCTTCGACCTCGATCATCATCAAACCACGCACCGGGCTTTCGGCGGTATCGGCCTTAAGATCGACCGAAAAACCCAATATCTGCCCCGAGGCAATCAGCTTATCCATCCGTGCCCGCACGGTCGCGCGCGTCACCCCCAGCAGCGCCGCCAGATTAGCAATAGATTCGCGCCCGTTACGCCGCAGAGCTGTGATAAGTTTTCGATCAAGATCGTCCATAACGTTTAGTATTACTGATCAATACGGGTAATTCAACTATCATTTAGATCATTATTTCATCTTATTATTCTCATAACAGGCAAATATACTTTCCAAAATAGAACTGGGGAAACCATGCCAAAACATTGTATATTAGTCGGCGCACCTGTGGATGAGGGTGCGATTCAGCCCGGTTGCCTGATGGGACCAGCCGCATTACGCACCGCCGGAATTGCGCATGAGTTGGAAAACCTTGGCCATAGCGTCGAAGACCGCGGCGATGTTAAACCGGCCATATCTGACGTAGTTGAACAAGCTGCTTTACACAAACTCCCTGAAACCGTTGGCTGGACAATTGCCCTGCAAGCGGCAGCTTACGATGCGGCTAAAAATGGTGATTTTCCGATTTTTCTGGGGGGCGATCACAGCCTGTCAGCCGGGACAGTTTCCGGCGTGGCCAAAGCTGCGGCAGAACAGGATCGCCCGTTGTTCGTGCTTTGGCTTGATGCACATCCCGATTTTCATCGCCTGAATACCACGACCAGCGGCAATTTGCACGGCACACCTGTGGCCTATTTTACCGGGCAAGACAGCTTTGCCGGCGTATTTCCTCCCTTGCCGGCACCGATCCCTGCAACGCAGGTTTGCCTGATTGGCATTCGCTCGGTCGATCCGGCTGAACACGACGGTCTTCTGGCGGCAAATATCACCGTACATGACATGCGTGCCATTGATGAAAACGGCGTCAGCGCCCTGCTGCGCCCGTTTCTAAAGCGTGTCAGCGCCGCCAACGGGCTGTTGCACGTCAGTCTGGATGTCGATTTTCTGGAACCCGCCATCGCCCCTGCGGTGGGCACAACCGTACCTGGTGGCGCGACGTTCCGTGAGGCCCATCTGATCATGGAAATGCTTAGTGAAAGTGGTTTGGTAAGTTCGCTGGATCTGGTTGAGCTTAACCCGTTTCTTGACGAACGCGGCCGCACCGCAAAATTGATAGTAGACCTGACTGCCAGCCTGATGGGGCGGCGCGTTATGGACCGCCCAACCCGGAGTTATTAACTATGTCAAAGCCTACCCCTTCCAAGCTTGCAATGGTGCCGTTTGTATCCGTAGATAACATGATGAAAATCGTGCATGCTATTGGCGTTGAAACGTTTTTGGTCGAGCTGGCCGAATATATCGAATCCGATTTCAAACGTTGGGAACTGTTCGATAAAACCCCGCGTGTGGCCTCCCATTCCGCCGAGGGTGTGATCGAACTTATGCCTACCTCTGACGGCGAGGTTTACGGGTTTAAATACGTTAACGGGCATCCCAAAAATACAAAAGAAGGTCTGCAAACGGTCACCGCATTCGGGCTATTGGCCAGCGTTGAAAACGGCTATCCGATTTTACTGTCTGAGATGACCATTCTGACAGCCTTGCGCACAGCTGCGACCTCGGCGGTTGCTGCGAAATATCTAGCCCCGAAGGGCGCGAAAACCATGGCGATGATCGGCAATGGAGCACAGTCGGAATTTCAGGCATTGGCGTTCAAGGCGATTGTCGGGATCGACACACTACACCTTTATGATATTGACCCTGCCGCGACCGAAAAATGCACGCGAAATCTTGCCGGATGTGGGTTAAACATCGTCAAATGTACCAGCGCGCAGGATGCGGTTGAGGGTGCGCAGATCGTCACCACAGTCACGGCCGACAAGCTTAGCGC